>CBDUBX010000440.1:0-2142 GCA_965365495.1 uncultured Burkholderiales bacterium | reverse complement strand
GAGAAGATCACGACCGTGCAGTTGGCGATCGACTACGCGATCGCGCACCAGAAGGGCTGACCGCGATGACGCGCCGGCGCGTCGTCGTCACCGGCCTCGGCGTCGTGAGCCCGGTCGGCAACAGCGTCGCCGAGAGCTGGAACCACCTGCTCGCCGGAAAGAGCGGAATCGCGCCGATCACGCGCTTCGACGCGTCGAACCTCGCCTGCCGCTTCGCCGGCGAGGTCAAGAACTTCGACGTCGAGCGCTACGTGCCGGGCAAGGAATCGCGTCACATGGACGCGTTCATCCACTACGGGATGGCGGCTGCGGTGCAGGCCGTCGAAGACGCCGGCCTGCCGTACGGTGATGACCTCGACGAGGCCACCGCCGAACGGATCGGCGTGATGGTCGGCTCGGGCATCGGCGGCTTGCCGCTGATCGAGCGCACCGAAGACGAATACCGTGAACGTGGCGCGCGGCGCATCTCGCCGTTCTTCGTGCCGGCGTCGATCATCAACATGATTTCCGGCCACGTGTCGATCCGCTACGGCTACACCGGGCCGAACCTGGCGATCGTCACCGCGTGCACGACGGGGCTGCACTGCATCGGCGACGCCGGCCGGATGATCGAGTACGGCGACGCCGACGTGATGATCGCCGGCGGCGCCGAAAGCACGATCTCGCCGCTCGGCGTCGGCGGCTTCGCCGCGGCGCGCGCGCTGTCGACGCGCAACGACGACCCGCAAGGTGCGTCGCGTCCGTGGGACCGCGGCCGCGACGGCTTCGTGCTCGGCGAAGGCGCCGGCGTCGTCGTCCTCGAGGAGTACGAGCACGCCAAGCGCCGCGGTGCGAAGGTCTACGCCGAGTTGCTCGGCTTCGGCATGGGCGCCGACGCCTTCCACATGACCGCCCCCAACGTCGACGGTCCGAAGCGCAGCATGCTCGCCGCGCTGCGCAACGCGCGAATCGCAGCCGACGACGTGCAGTACCTGAACGCCCACGGCACGAGCACGCCGCTCGGCGACGTCAACGAGACCAACGCGATTAAGCTCGCGTTCGGTGACCATGCCAAGCGCCTGGTCGTCAATTCGACGAAGTCGATGACCGGCCACCTGCTCGGCGGCGCCGGCGGCGTCGAGTCGGTCTTCACCATCCTCGCGATCCACCACCAGGTGTCGCCGCCGACGATCAACCTGTCCGACCCCGACCCCGAGTGCGACCTCGACTACTGCGCCAACACGGCGCGCGAGATGCGCATCGACGTCGCGGTGAAGAACAACTTCGGCTTCGGCGGCACCAACGGCACGCTGGTCTTCCGGCGCGTCTGACCGGTGCGCAGCGCGCCGGCCGTCAGCGTGCGCTGCACCGGCGGGTGGGTGTGGCGCGTCGCGCGCGCGGCGCTGGTTGGCGTTGCCGCAGTCAGCGGCGCGGCGTGGGTGCTCGGCCATGCCGCAGCCGGCGTCGATCTGCCGTGGGCGCTGGCCGTCGGCGGGGTCGTCGGCCTCTCGGTGTGGCGCTGCGCACCGCTGCCGGCCGTCGTGCTGGCGTGGGACGGCGCACGCTGGACGGCCGACGGTGCGGCCGTCGCGCCGAGCGTGGCGATCGACGCCGGATCGTCGATGCTGCTGCGGCTGTCCGCCGACGCTGGCGTCCGCTGGCTCGCCGTCGCGCAGCGCGACGCCGGCGCCGCGTGGCATGCGCTGCGCGTGGCGCTGTACGCGTCGCCGCGGCGGGACGCGGTGGTGATCGGCTGAATGGCCGCGTCCGACAACGCCAGCGACGCCCAGCTCGTCGAACGCGTCAAGCAGGGCGACGTCCGGGCCTTCGAGATGCTCGTCGTGAAGTACCAGCGCCGCATCGAGCGGCTGATCGGCCGCATGGTGCGCGACGTCGATCTGGTCGAAGACATCGCGCAAGAGACCTTCATCCGGGCGTACCGCGCGCTGCCGCAGTTCCGCGGCGACAGCGCGTTCTACACGTGGCTGTACCGCATTGCGGTCAACACCGCGAAGAAATCCTTGATGGACCTCAAGCGCGACCCGCTGGTTTCCGAGAACCGGCGCCGCGACGACGATGCCAACGACGAAACTTCACGCGCCGAGAACGAACTAAGCGACGGCGAAACGCCCGAAGCCTTGCTCGCGAGCAAGGAAATCGCCG
>CBDUBX010000439.1:0-2143 GCA_965365495.1 uncultured Burkholderiales bacterium | reverse complement strand
TTCCTGAGCCAGCCGTTCCACGTCGCCGAGGTGTTCACCGGCAGCCCGGGCAAGTACGTGCCGCTGAAGGAGACGATCCGCGGCTTCAAGATGATCGTCGCCGGCGAATGCGACCACCTGCCCGAGCAGGCGTTCTACATGGTCGGCACGATCGACGAGGCGTTCGAAAAAGCCAGGAAGATCCAGTAAGGAGCGCCGATGGCCACCCTCCATGTCGACGTCGTCTCCGCCGAGGAAAGCATCTTCAGCGGCGAGGCGAAGTTCGTCGCGCTGCCGGGCGAGAACGGCGAGCTCGGCATCCTGCCGCGGCACACGCCGCTGATCACCCGCATCCGGCCCGGCGCGGTGCGCATCGAGCGCGCCGACAACGGCGAAGAGGAGTTCGTCTTCGTCGCCGGCGGCATCCTCGAGGTCCAGCCCGGCACCGTCACCGTGCTCGCCGACACCGCGATCCGCGGCAAGGACCTCGACGAAGCCAAGGCGATCGATGCCAAGAAGCACGCCGAGGAAGCGATGAAGAACGCCAAGAGCGACATCGACCTCGCCGCAGCGCAGAGCGAGTTCGCGACGATGGCCGCACAGCTGGCGGCGATCCAGAAGCTGCGGCGCAAGTAGCCGCGGTTTTTCGCGCAGGGAGGCCCGCCGCTGGCGGGCTTTCTCCTTTTCGGATTTCGTCAAGCGCGTCGCGCCGCCACCGCCGCTTGTAAGCTCGCGACGGAGGGATGCGATGGTCAAGAGCGAGCCCGGCCAGTCCGGCAAGCCCGGCAAGGTCGACAAGCCCGGCAAGTCCGACAACTCCGGCAAGCTGCGCAAGGGCGACTACGCCGACGCGCTCGCGCCGCTGCAGCTCGAGCTGGGCCAGCTGGCGCGCTGGGTGCAGGCGACGGCGCAGCGGCTGCTGGTCGTTTTCGAAGGCCGCGACACCGCGGGCAAGGGCGGCGCGATCGCTGCGATCTCGGCGGCGATGAGCCCGCGGCAGTGCCGCGTCGTCGCGCTGCCGAAGCCGACCGACCGCGAACGCACGCAGTGGTACTTCCAGCGCTATGTCGCCCACCTGCCGGCGGCCGGCGAGATCGTGCTGTTCGACCGCAGCTGGTACAACCGCGCCGGCGTCGAGGCGGTGATGGGCTACGCGACGCCGGAACAGACCGCGGCGTTCCTGCAGCAGGTGCCGGCGTTCGAGAAGCTGCTGGTCGACGACGGCATCCGTGTCGTCAAGTACTGGCTCACCGTCGACCAGGCGCGGCAGGAAGAGCGCTTCGCCGAGCGGCTGACCGACCCGATGAAGCGCTGGAAGCTGAGCCCGGTCGACCTGCAGGCGCGTTCGCGCTACGCCGACTACACCGCGGCGCGCGAGCGGATGCTGGCGGCGACGCACACGCCGCACGCGCCGTGGACGCTCGTCGACTTCAACGACCAGAAGCGCGGCCGGCTGACGCTGATCCGCCACCTGCTCGACACCGTTCCCGACGTCGCGGTGCCCGACGAGCCGCTCGACTTTCCGCCGCTCGGCCACGCGCCGCTGACCGAGGCTTTCGCGGGTCCGCTGAAGCCGCTGCGGCCGTACGCTGTCGACTGAGCGCGGCGCCGGCCGAGTGCGTCAGCGCACGTCGACGCCGTCGGGCAGCTCGTTCGGGTTGGCCGCGCCGGCGGCCAGCGGGTAGTGGCGCTCGAGCAGCGCGCCGACCGCGTCGACCGCCTGCAAGAGCCCGGCTTCGAACCGGCCGGCGCGGAATGCGTCGTGCATCGTCGCGACCAGCGCGTCCCAGTGCGCCTGCGACACATGACGCGCGAGGCCGCGATCGGCGACGATCTCGATCGCTCGCTCGGCGAACAGCAGGTAGATCAGCACGCCGTTGTTGTCTTCGGTGTCCCATACGCGCAGCTTGCCGAACATCGTCAGCGCGCGGTCGCGCGGTGTCGCGCGGCGCCACAGATACGACAGCGGCAGCCCGGCTTCGACGCAGACGCGGATTTCGCCGCGGTGGCGGCGTTCGCTGGCGACGACGCGGTCGGCAAGGCGCTGCATCGCCGCCGCGTCGATCGCGCGCGCGACGTCGCCTTCGTCGACGAGGCGGTGGCGGAAGATGCGGGCGAGCCGTCCCATCACCAGCTCCCCGACGCGCCGCCGCCGCCGAAGTCG
>CBDUBX010000438.1:0-2144 GCA_965365495.1 uncultured Burkholderiales bacterium | reverse complement strand
GGCTGCAGCATCCTCTACATCAGCCACAAGCTCGACGAGATCCGCGCGCTGTGCCACCGCTGCACGGTGCTGCGGGCGGGGCGCGTGGCCGGCGTCGTCGACCCGTCGGTCGAGACCAACGCCAGCCTGTCGCGGCTGATGATCGGCGCCGAGCCGCCGCAGCTGCAGCACCGGCCGCACCGCGCCGGCGCGGTGGCGCTGGCGACCGCCGACCTCGACTTGCCGAAGGTCGACCCATACGGCGTCGACCTGCACCGCGTCAACGTCGCGGTGCACGCCGGCGAGATCGTCGGCCTGGCCGGCGTGTCGGGCAACGGCCAGCAGGAACTGCTGGCCGCGCTGTCGGGCGAGGACGCGCGCGCGGCACCGGCAGCGATCACGCTGTTCGGCCGGCCGATCGGCGACCACGGCCCGCGGCTGCGGCGCGACGAAGGGCTGCACTTCGTCCCCGAGGAACGCCTCGGCCGCGGCGCGGTGCCGTCGCTGACGCTGGCGCAGAACACGCTGCTGACGCGGCGCGAGGCGGTGACGCGCGGCGGCTGGATCGCGCACCGCCGTGTGGCGCGGCTCGCCGCCGAGATCCTGGCGCGGTTCGACGTGCGCGGCGGCGGCGTCGACGCGCCGGCGCAGAGCCTGTCGGGCGGCAACCTGCAGCGCTACATCGTCGGCCGCGAAGTCGGCGCCGGGCCGAAGGTGCTGGTGGTGTCGCAGCCGACGTGGGGCGTCGACGTCGGCGCTGCGGCGCAGATCCGCGCCGAACTGCTGGCGCTGCGCGATGCCGACTGCGCGGTGTTCGTCGTCAGCGAGGAGCTCGACGAGCTGTTCGAGATCTGCGACCGGCTGTACGTGATCGCGCAGGGACGCGTGTCGCCGCCGGTGGCCGTTGCCGACGCACGCGTCGAGACGATCGGCCAGTGGATGGCCGGCGGCTGGCCCGGCGGCCCGGCCGACGCCACGCCGGCGCGCGGCGCGCGGCGCGCCGCGGTGGCGGACGCGGCCGCGTGATCCGGCTCGAGCCGCGCGCCCGCCCGAGCCGCGCGCTGGCGCTGGCGTCGTCGCTGCTCGCGCTGGGACTGACGGTCGCGCTCGGCGCGGTGCTGTTCGCGCTGCTCGGCAAGGACCCGCTGCGCGGCATGCAGATGTTCTTCGTCGAACCGATGAAGAGCGCCTACGCGCTGTCGGAGCTGTCGATCAAGGCGACGCCGCTGGTGCTGATCGCGCTCGGCCTGGCGGTGTGCTTCCGCGCCAACGTGTGGAACATCGGCGCCGAGGGCCAGTTCGTCGCCGGCGCGCTCGCTGCCGGCTGGGTCGCGATGCAGGCCGGACCCGGCACCGCGTGGCTCGGCCGCGGCATCGTCGTGCCGATATTGCTCGCCGGCGTTGCCGGCGGCGTGTTCTGGGCGGCGATCGTCGCCGCGCTGCGCGACCGCTTCCACGCCAACGAGATCCTCGTCAGCCTGATGCTCGTCTACGTCGCGCAGCAGCTGCTCGGCTGGCTCGTCCACGGGCCGTGGAAGGACCCCGCGGGGTACAACTTCCCGCAGACGATCACCTTCCTGCCCGAAACGCGCGTGCCGCGCCTCGTGCCGGGGCTGCGCGCGCACGTCGGCACGCTGCTCGCGCTGGCCGGCGTCGCCGTGCTGTGGGCGTTCCTGTTCCGCCACTACCGCGGTTTCGCGCTGCAGGTCGGCGGTCTGGCGCCGGCGGCGGCGCGCTACGCCGGCTTCTCGTCGCGGTCGGCGTTGTGGACCGCGCTGTGCATCTCGGGCGGCGCGGCGGGGCTCGCCGGCGGGCTCGAAGCCGCCGGCCCGCTCGGCCAGCTGACGCCTTACGTGCCGGCCGGCTACGGCTTCGCCGCGATCATCGTCGCCTACGTCGGCCGTCTGCACCCGGTGGGCATCGTGTTCTCGGGCGTGCTGATGAGCCTGTTCTTCATCGGCGGCGAGCTCGCGCAGTCGCGGCTCGGGCTGCCGAAGTCGATCACCGGCGTGTTCCAGGGCCTGCTGCTGTTCACGCTGCTGGCCTGCGACACGCTGATCGTCTACCGCGTGCGCTGGGTGCGCAGCAAGGCGCTTTGACATGGACGCGTACGCCCTCCTGTTCGCCTCGATGCTCAACGCCGGCACCGTGCTGGCGATCGCGGC
>CBDUBX010000437.1:0-2159 GCA_965365495.1 uncultured Burkholderiales bacterium | reverse complement strand
CGTAAGCCAACAGATTTACAGTCTGCCCCCTTTAGCCACTCGGGCACCCCTCCGACGCAGAGCCCGCGAGTATAGCACCCGCGGGTCAGCCGCCGAGCCGCCAGTCGACCGGGCCGCGCCCGGCGGCGGCGACGAAGCGGGCGGCGCGGCCGAAGTGACCGCTGCCGGCGAACGGCCGGTCGCCGCGCGTTGCGGCCAGCGGCGACGGATGGTTGCAGCCGAGCAGCAGGTGCGGCCCGCCGGCGGCCGAGTGGCGCGCGCCGACTGTCTGCGCGTGGGCGCCCCACAGCAGAAACGCCTTCGGCGCGGCGTCGACGAACAACGCGGCGATGACGGCGTCGGTCAGCGCTTGCCAGCCGAGCCGCGAGTGGCTGCCGGGCCGGCCGTCCTCGACGGTCAAGGTCGTGTTCAGCAACAGCACGCCCTGCCCGGTCCAGCGCTGGAGCGACCCGGCATCGGGCGGCGTGTCGACACCGACGTCGCGCCGCAGCTCGGCGAGCACGTTGCGCAGGCTCGGCGGCGGCGCGACGCCACTCGGCACCGAGAACGCCAGCCCTTCGGCCTGGCCGGCGCGGTGGTACGGGTCCTGGCCGAGGATCACGACGCGCGTCGCCGCGCGCGGTGTCGCTGCCAGCGCGCGCAGCACGTCGGCCGGATAGACGAGCGCGCCGCCGGCGACACGCACGTCGACGGCATCGATCAGCCGCCGCCCCTCGGGCGAGCGGCGCCAGTCGTCGACGAGCGGCGCCCAGTCGCCGAGCGGCGTCGCGTCGACGACCGCGCCGAGCGGCGTGCGCAGCCGGTTGTCGATCAATCCGCCGGGCGGGCGAACAGCGCCTGCAGAGCCGCGCCCGGGTCGGCGGCGCGCATCAGCGCCTCGCCGACGAGGAAGGCGTGGACCCCGGCGCCGCGCAGCCGCGCGACGTCGGCCGGCGTCGCGATGCCCGACTCGGCGACGACGATCCGCTCGTGCGGCACGCGCTCGCGCAACGCAATCGTCGTGTCGAGCGACACCTCGAAGGTGCGCAGGTTGCGGTTGTTGACGCCGACGAGCGGCGTCGCCAGGCGCAGCGCACGGTCGAGTTCAGCGGCGTCGTGGACCTCGACCAGCACCGCCATCCCGAGCGCCGTCGCACAGGCTTCGAAGTCGGCGAGCTGCGCGTCGTCGAGGCACGCGGCGATCAGCAGCACCGCGTCGGCGCCGATCGCCCGCGCCTGGACGATCTGGTAGTCGTCGACGACGAAGTCCTTGCGCAGCACCGGCAGCGCGCACGCGGCGCGCGCGGCCTGCAGGTGCGCGTCGCTGCCGAGGAAGAAGCGCCGGTCGGTGAGGACGCTCAGGCACGCCGCGCCGCCGGCCTCGTAGCCGGCGGCGATGTCGGCCGGCCGAAAGTCCTCGCGCAGCACGCCTTTGCTCGGGCTCGCTTTCTTCGCTTCGGCGATCACCGCGGCGCGGCCGGTGTCGATGCGCTCGCGCAGCGCCGCGACGAACGGCCGCAGCGTGCGCCGCGCGTCGGCCGATTCGGCGTCGGCGCGCCAGCTCGCCAGCGACCGCTCGGCGCGCGCCGCGGCGATCTCGTCGCGCTTGACCGCGACGATCCGCTCGAGGATGTCGACCATCGGCGTCGCGCGCGTCAGGCGGCCGCGAGCCGCTGCGTCGCGGCGACGAACTGGCTCAGCTTGGCCAGCGCGCGCCCCGACGACACCGCTTCGCGCGCCCGCTTCACGCCGTCGGCGACGGTCGACGCGACGCCGGCGCAATACAGCGCCGCGCCGGCGTTGAGCAGCACGATGTCGCGCACCGGGCCGTCCTCGTCGGCCAGCGCGCGCTGGATGCACGCCACCGATTCCTCGCGGTTGGCCACGCGCAGCACGCGCGCGTCGTACACCGGCAGGCCGAAGTCGCTCGGGTGCACGGTGTACTCGCGCACCTCGCCGTCCTTCAGCTCGCCGACCGCCGATTCGCCCGACAGCGACAGCTCGTCCATGCCGTTCATGCCGTAGACCACCATCACGTGCTCGCTGCCCAGACGCTGCAGCACGCGCACGAGGATGCCGACGAGATCGGGGTGGAACACGCCGAGCAACTGGTTCGGCGCGCCGGCCGGGTTGGTCAGCGGGCCGAGGATGTTGAACAGCGTGCGCACGCCGAGCTCCTT
>CBDUBX010000436.1:0-2183 GCA_965365495.1 uncultured Burkholderiales bacterium | reverse complement strand
TGCACCAGAAGACGTCGTCGTCCTTCAGGTCGAAGGTCCAGGCGGTGGTCAGCGCCGCGTGCAGCAGATAGCCCCCGCTGCCGTGCTGCACGCCCTTGGGCTTGCCGGTCGACCCGCTCGTGTACAGCAGGAACAGCGGGTGCTCGGCGTCGACCCATTCGGGCTCGCAGCGGTCGGGCTGGCCGGCCAGCTCATCGTGCAGCCAGCGGTCGCGGCCGTCGTGCCACGCGACCGTGCCGCCGGTGCGGCGGTAGACGAGCACGTTTTTCACGGTGTCGCAGCCGCCCATCGCGATCGCGTCGTCGACGATGGCCTTCAGCGGCAGCGCCTTGCCGCCGCGCGCCTGCTCGTCGGCGGTGACGACGAGCACCGCGCCGGCGTCGGCGATGCGGTCGCGCAGGCTCTGCGCCGAAAAGCCGCCGAAGACTACCGAATGCGTCGCGCCGATGCGCGCGCAGGCCTGCATCGCGGCCACGCCTTCGACGCTCATCCCCATGTAGATGACAACGCGGTCGCCGCGGGCGACGCCGCGCGCCTTCAGCGCGTTCGCGAAACGGCACGTCAGCGCCAGCAGCTCGGCGTAGCTGACGCGCGTGACCGCTCCGTCGTCGGCCTCGAAGACGATCGCCGTCTTACCGCCGAGCCCGCGCTCGACGTTGCGGTCGAGGCAGTTGTACGAAACGTTCAGCGTGCCGTCGGCGAACCACTTGAAGAACGGCGCGCGGCTCGCGTCGAGCACCTGCGTGAACGGCGTCTGCCATTCGACGAACTCGCGCGCCAGCCGCGCCCAGTAGCCTTCGTAGTCGCGCTCGGCCTCGTCGACGAGGGCGCGGTACGCGTCCATCCCCGACACCCGCGCCGCGGCGACGAGCGCCGCCGGCGGTTCGTGGGTCTTGAATTCGGTGGCGTGTTCGCTCGACATGGGTGTCTCCGGCGTTCGTCGTGTCCGTCGTCGCGTCGGCGGCCAAGCGGCCTGGCGCGCGCCAGCCAAAGCTAAGCGCGCGCTCTGACGGACCGCTTACGGTGCCGCCGGACGGGGCCTCGCCGCGATGCAGCGAAATCTACAATCCGCCGCCGCGCGGCCACCCGGCCCGGCGCAATACCTGTTTGCCGACCGTCCATGCCCGTCGCCGATCCCGTCGAGCGCAACCGCCAGCGCGCGCTGCCGAACTTCATCTTCGCCAGCCGCTGGCTGCAGCTGCCGCTGTACCTGGGGCTGATCGTCGCGCAGTGCGTCTACGTGTTTCACTTCTGGGTCGAGCTGACGCACCTGATCGAAGCGGTGATGGGCGACACCGACGCGCTGCGGCTGCTCGTCACGAGCATCGGCTACAAGGCCGCGCCCGACTGGGTGCCGAAGCTCAACGAGACGGTGATCATGCTCGTCGTGCTCGGGCTGATCGACGTCGTGATGATCAGCAACCTGCTGATCATGGTGATCGTCGGCGGCTACGAGACCTTCGTTTCGCGGATGAACCTGCAGGGCCACCCCGACCAGCCCGAGTGGCTCAGCCACGTGAACGCGTCGGTGCTGAAGGTGAAGCTCGCGACGGCGATCATCGGCATCAGCTCGATCCACCTGCTGAAGACCTTCATCAACGCCGAGAACTACACCGAGAAGGTGCTGCTATGGCAGACGCTGATCCATATCGCGTTCCTGTTCTCGGCGCTGGCGATCGCGATGGCCGACCGGCTGATGGCGCGCGCGCCGGCCGCGGCGCACTGACGCCGTACGCCGGCGCGGCGCGGTAGGTCCGCGATAGCCGGCCCGCCGCCGCGGGGCGCGCCGCCCGCGCCGCGGCGCCGAATCCGACGAAACCTTGCGCAATATCAGGGTGCGCCGCCGGCCGCGGCGGTGAAGTTGCACCCTGACCTGCGCGGCGGCGGTTGCGCATCGGCATTCCCGGCCGCCCGACGGACGCCGGAACCGCCGGAGTCCGCCGCGCCCGTGACGCTCCGTCGCCAACCGGCACCCTCCATGACCACCACGATTGCCCAAGCCGACCTCGTCGAGACGGTGCGCGCCGCGCTGCAGTTCATCAGCTACTACCACCCGGCCGACTACATCTCGCACTTGGCGCGCGCCTACGAGCGCGAGCAGTCGCCGGCGGCCAAGGACGCGATTGCGCAGATCCTGACCAACAGCCGCATGTGCGCCGAAGGCCACCGGCCGATCTGCCAGG
>CBDUBX010000435.1:0-2195 GCA_965365495.1 uncultured Burkholderiales bacterium | reverse complement strand
CTCGAGGTCTTCGACATGCGCTACATCGACGAGATGGGGATGCGCCACGCGATGGAGCTGGCGCTGGCGACGCTCGACGAGCAGACCCACCTGCACGTCAGCTTCGACGTCGATTTTCTCGACGCCGAGCTCGCCCCGGGGGTCGGCACGACGGTGCCCGGCGGCCCGACCTACCGCGAAGCGCAGCTGTGCATGGAAATGATCGCCGACACCGGCCGCCTTGCGAGCCTCGACGTGATGGAGCTGAACCCGGCGCTCGACGTGCGCAACCGCACCGCCGAGCTCGCCGTCGACCTCGTCGAAAGCCTGTTCGGCAAGAGCACGCTGATGCGGCGCTGAGCGACGACGTTCGTCAGAGCGACGCCGGCCGGCACCGGCGGATCGCCCGGTCGCTGCGGTTCAGCCGATGCCGTCGCCGCGCTCGCCACCGGGCTGCCGCGCACATTCGGCGAACACGCGCTGGCGGCAACCGGCGCAGATCGCGCCGTCCAGCCGCGGCACGATCGCGGCGATCGCGCTCCTCTTGTCGGCGTACAGATGGTCGGCGCCGAGCTGCTCGACGAAGCCGCCGGCGCGCCAGATGCGCAGCACCTCGGGCCGCGGGCGGTGGAAGTAGAGGTCGCCGCCGGCGGCGCGGCGGCGCAAGCGCTCGCGCTCCCACAGCGCCGCGCCGGCGGCGTCGACGAAGTTCATGCTCTTGGCCATCACCAGCAGGTGGCGCGGCGGCGTCGGCGCGGCGTGCAGCGCGTGCAGCACGTCGCCGACGTGCGCCACGGCGCCGAACCACACCGAGCCTTCCATCCGCAGCAGCTTCAGTTGCGGACATTCGCCGTGGCCGCGCGGCTGCGGCGCGTCGGGGTCGACGACGACGAACGGCCGTGGCTCGACGCCGGGCGGCCGGTCGAAGCCCATCGTCCGCAACGCGGGGTGCGCGGTGCGGTGCAGGTACAGCACCAGCGACGCGGCGACGCCGGCGAGCACCGCCACCTGCAGCGGCAGCACCAGCGTCGCGACCAGCGTGCCACCGGCCACCGCGGCGTCGCGGCGGTCGATGCGCCACAGGTCACGCCACGCGGCGCGGTCGACGAGGCGCCACGCGACGACGAGCAGCAGCGCCGCGATCGCCGCCATCGGCACCCACGCCAGCCAGTCGGCCGCCAGCGCGACCAGCGCCAGCAGCCCGACCGCGGCCAGCCCGCCGGCGAGCGGCGTGCGTGCGCCGGCGGCCAGGTGCGGCAGCGAGCGGTTGAACGACGCGCACACCGCGAAGCACGAGAAGAACGCGCCGACGGTGTTGGCCAGACCCTGGCCGAAGCATTCGCGGTCGACGTCGATCGCCTGACCGCTGCGCTCGGCGAGCGTCTTCGCGACCGCCACCGATTGGCCAATCGCGACGATCGTCAGCGCCAGCGCGATCGTCGCCAGCCGCGGCACGTCGGACGCGACGACCGGCGGCAGCCCGAACGGCGGCCACGGCTGCGGCAGCGCGCCGACGCGCGCGAGGGCAGCGCCGTCGACGATCGGCAGCACCACGCTCGCGACGCTGCCGCCGGCGAGCGCCAGCAGCATCACCGGGCCGCGCGGCCACACGCGATGCAGCGCCGCGGCCACCGCGAGCGTCGTGCCGCCGACCGCGAGCGCGGCCGCGTCGGGCGTCGGCCGCAGGCCGATCGCGCGCAGCGCGCCCCACGCGATCAGCAGCGCCGCGCCGGTCGTGAAGCCGAGCAGCACCGACGGCGCGATGAAGTGCGTCAGCGCGCTCCAGCGCAGCAGCGCCAGCGCGAGCTGGATCGCGCCGACCATCAGCGTGACGACGAGCGCGAGCCGCAGGTATTCGGCGCTGCCGGCGGCGGCCAGCGGCGCGAGCGAGGCCGCCAGCGCCAGCGACAGCGCGTTCGTCGGCCCGGTCAGCACGTGCCGGCTCGACCCGGCCAGCGCGGCGACGAAGGTCGGCACGATCGCGCTGTAGATCCCCCACGCCGGCGGCAGCCCGGCGACCGCGGCAAAGGCGATCGCCTGCGGCAGGACCAGCACCGCGGCGAGCACCGCCGCGGTGGCGTCGCCGCGCAGCGTGCGCGCGTCGACGTCGGCCACCCAGTCGCCCAGCCGGCGCCGGGGCGTCGTCCGGCGGGGGTCGGACGCAGGCGCGGACATACGGCGACGAGCGTAGCACCCGGCGATCGCGGCGCGCCACG
>CBDUBX010000434.1:0-2200 GCA_965365495.1 uncultured Burkholderiales bacterium | reverse complement strand
GCTCGAGCGCGACCGCGAGGTTCTCGGCGAAGCCGATGCCGACGAAGCCGCTGCTCGCCACGGTGTCGTGGTCCTGCACCAGCGCCAGCGCCTCGGCGGCGGTGACGACCTTGCCCTTGCCGCCGGCACGCAGCCCGGCCATGCGATCGACCCGATCGACCATCGCCGCCCCCTCAGGGCCGCGCGCCGAAGGTGTCGCAGGCGTCGACGTTGCCCGATTCGAGGCCGCGGCGGAACCAGCTCACCCGCTGCTGGCTGCTGCCGTGGGTGAAGCTCTCGGGGACGACGTGGCCCTGCGATGCGCGCTGCAGGACGTCGTCGCCGATGCGGCTGGCGGCGTTCAGCGCCTCGTCGACATCGCCGGTTTCGAGCCAGCCCTTGCCGCGCTGCGAATGGTGCGCCCAGACGCCGGCCAGGCAGTCGGCCTGCAGCTCGACCCGCACCGACAGCGCGTTGCCCTGCTCGCGCGACGCCCGCCGCCGCGCGGCGTCGACGCGTTCCATCACGCCGAGCTGGGCCTGCAGGTGGTGGCCGACCTCGTGCGCGACGACATAGGCCTGGGCGAAGTCGCCGGGCGCGCCCATCCGCGCGGCGAGCGCGTCGAAGAAGTCGAGGTCGAGGTAGATCCGCGCGTCGCCGGGGCAGTAGAACGGCCCCATCGCGCTCAGCCCGGTGCCGCACGCGGTCGGCACCGCGCCGCGGAACAGCACCAGCCGCGGTTCCTGGTACTGCCCCTGCAGCAGCTGGCCCCAGACGACTTCGGTGTCGCGCAGCACCGTCGAGACGAACGCCGCTTCGCGGTCACCCGCGGGCGGTGCGGCCGCCGGTCCCGCCGGCGCCGACGTCGGCGGCGGCGCGGTGCCTTCCATCATCCCGAGCAACGTCAGCGGGTTGATGCCGAACAGCCATCCCGCGACGAGCGCGACGGCGACCGTGCCGAGGCCGATCGACGTGCCGCCGACACCGATGCCGCGCCCGCCGCCCAACCCTCCGAAGCCGCCGTGGCGCCGGTCCTCGACGTTGCGGCTCTGCTCCTGGCCTTCCCATTTCACGGCTGTCTCCGGTGCGGGCCACTGCCGGGCCCTTGCTGTCGTGCCGATTCTCGGTGCGCGGGCGGCGCCGCGGGTTGCGCCAGTGCAAGCGGCGGTGCGTCGGCCGCCGCCGCCTTTCGGTTCAGGCGCGCGGCAACGTCACCCCGCGCTGTCCCTGGTACTTGCCGCCGCGGTCCTTGTAGCTCGTCTCGCAGACCTCGTCGCTTTCGAAGAACAGCACCTGCGCGCAGCCCTCGCCGGCGTAGATCTTCGCCGGCAGCGGCGTCGTGTTGCTGAATTCGAGCGTCACGTAGCCTTCCCATTCGGGCTCGAACGGCGTCACGTTGACGATGATGCCGCAGCGCGCGTACGTGCTCTTGCCGAGGCAGATCGTCAGCACGTTGCGCGGGATGCGGAAGTATTCGACGGTGCGCGCCAGCGCGAAGCTGTTCGGCGGGATCACGCACACGTCCTTCTTGATGTCGACGAAGCTGTTCTCGTCGAAGTTCTTCGGGTCGACGACGGTGTTGTGAACGTTCGTGAACACCTTGAACTCGGGCGCGCAGCGGATGTCGTAGCCGTAGCTGCTGGTGCCGTAGCTGACGATGCGCTGGCCGGCGTCGCCGGTGCGCACCTGGCCGGGCTCGAACGGCTCGATCATCCGGTGCTGCTCGGCCATGCGGCGGATCCATCGGTCGCTCTTGATGCTCATGTCGCCGCCTTCGGTGCGCTGCGCATTCTAGGAGGCTGCGCTACAGTGAACGCGCTCGAGGAGACATCCGGCATGGCCAGTCCGTTTCGTTCCGCGGTCGACCTGCTCGGCCAGTACGCCGAATACCACCGCGACCGGCGCAACATCGTCACGCACTTCGTCGGCGTGCCGATGATCGTTTTCGCGGTCGGTGTCTTTCTCGCCGGCACCGGACTCACCGTTGCCGGCGTCACCGTCACGCCGGCGTGGCTGGTGTTCGCCGCTGCCGCGCTGTGGTACCTGACGCGGGGCGAGCTCGCGCTCGGCGCGGCGACGGTCGTCGGCGTCGGCGTGCTGATGGTGCTCGCACACCAGGTCAGCGGCGCGCCGTGGGCGCTGTGGACCGCTTGGTGGCTCGGCTTCTTCGTCGTCGGCTGGACGTTCCAGTTCGTCGGCCACTACTACGAAGGCCGCAAGC
>CBDUBX010000433.1:0-2218 GCA_965365495.1 uncultured Burkholderiales bacterium | reverse complement strand
GCCGCTGCTCGAAGCGCTTCGGCGCCGGCAGCATCACCGCCAGCCGCGCCGCCTGGTCGACCGACAGCCGCGCCGCGTCGCGGCGGAAATAGCGCTCGGCCGCCGCCTGCGCGCCGAACACGCCGTCGCCCCATTCGACGCTGTTCAGGTAGATCTCGAGGATCCGCTCCTTCGGCAGCAACGCTTCGAGCGTCAGCGTCAGCACCAGCTCCTGCGCCTTGCGCAGCGCGGTGCGCTCGGGCGACAGCAGCAGGTTCTTCGCCAGCTGCTGCGTGATCGTCGACCCGCCGACGACCTTCGGCGGCGCCGTCGTTGCCGAACGCGCCGGCCGGCGCTGCGCCGCGCGTTCGGCGCGCGCCTGCGCGCGCTGGTTGCGCTCCCACGCACGTTCGACCGCTTCCCAGTCGACGCCGCCGTGGTCGGCGAACTCGGCGTCTTCGGCGGCGATCACCGCGCGCGCCAGGTGCGGCGCGATGCGGTCGGCGTCGACCCATTGCTGGCGCCACGCCAGCGGCGGCGACGACCACAGCCGGCGCCACGCTTCGCTGCGCTGGAACGTCGTCGACTGCGGGTCGACGACGGCCATCAGCGCGATCCGCGCGACGAACACCGCCTGCAGCGCCAGCGCCGACAGCGCGACCAGCGCCGCGGCGCGCGCCGCTGCTCGCCACCGCACGCGCCAGCGCCGCTTCATGCGCCGACCTCGATCGCCGCACGCAGCTCGCGCAGCACCGGCGCAGTGTCGGGGCACACGCCGCGCCACAGCGCGTACGCCTCGGCGGCCTGCTCGACGAGCATGCCCAGGCCGTCGCGGCCGACCGCGCCGTGGCTCTCGGCCCACGCGACGAACGGCGCTGCCGCCGCGCCGTACATCAGGTCGACGGCGAGCGCGCCGTGCGGCGCGAGCACCGCGGCGTCGACCGGCGACGCGACGCCTTGCAGGCTGCTCGCGGTGGCGTTGACGACGACGTCGTAGCGCTCGCCGGTCGCCGCCAGCGCCGCGGCGTCGACGTCGACGCCGTGGTCGCGCGCCGTTGCCGCGTGGCGGTCGACGAGCGCACGCGCGCGGTCGACGCGGCGCGTGACGACGACGAGCCGCGCCGGGCGGGCCGCCAGCAGCGGCCCGAGCACGCAGGCCGCCGACCCGCCGGCGCCGACCAGTAGCAGCCGCAACCCGGCGAGGCGCACGCCGGCGCCTTGTTCGATGTCGCGCACCAGGCCGGCGCCGTCGGTGTTGTCGCCGAACCAGCCGCCGGTTGCGGCACCGCCGTCGAAGCGCAGCGTGTTGACCGCGCCGGCGAGCCGCGCGCGGTCGCTCAGGCGGCCGGCGAGCCGCGCCGCGTCGAACTTGAACGGCAGCGTCACGTTGCACCCCGCGGCGCCGGCGGCGGCGAAGTCGCGCACCGTCGCGGCGAACGCGTCGGGCGGGCAGTCGATGCGCTCGTAGGCGATCGCCTGCCCGGTCTGGCGCGCGAACGCGGCGTGGATCCACGGGCTGCGGCTGTGCGCGACGGGGTGGCCGACGACCGCGTAGCGCGCGGGTGCGGCGGTCATCTCGTGGCGCTGTGCAGTAGTCATCGCGCGGCGCTCCGCGGCAACCCCGAGCGGCGGCGCTGTGCGCCGGCGCCGGCGGTTCGGCACGCGTCGGCGTCTGGGCGCTGCGCCGGCGTCACGACCCGCCGAGCGACGTTTCGAGCGCGTCGCGCGTGAAGCGGAAGCGCCACGGCACGACGATCTGGTCGGACTGGCGGCGCATCTCGTTGCTGAATGCACCGAACGGCGCCGCGGCGTGGACGATCGCCACCGCCAGCTGGTCGAGGCGGCGCGACGGTGACGGCCGTACGACGAGCGCGTCGACGACGCGGCCGGCGGCGTCGATCGTGATCGCCATCGTCAGCTCGCCGTAGAGCTTGCGGCCGTGTTCTTCGGGGAAGTGGCGCGTGCCGCGGTCCTCGACGCGGCGGCGCATCGCGTCGAAGTACAGCGCGTAGGCGGCTTCGCGCGTCGCCGGGCCGGCGTTGCGGCGGCGCGGCCCGGCGCTGTCGTCGACGACCGACTTGTCGATCTCGGCGATCAGCCGCAGCAGGTGGCGACGGCGGGCTTCGATCTCGACGTCGCGCGGCGTCGGCTCGGCCGACGACGTCACCGTGGGCAGCGTCGCGAACTCGCGCTCGAGCGACGCCAGCAGCTGCTGCTGCTCGTGCTGCAGCCGCACGAG
>CBDUBX010000432.1:0-2219 GCA_965365495.1 uncultured Burkholderiales bacterium | reverse complement strand
GGACCGGCAACCGCATCACCTGCCGCGACTGGTTCCAGCTGTCGCTGAAGGAAGGTTTGACCGTTTTCCGCGATCAGCAGTTCAGCATGGACATGGCCGGCGGCGCATCGGCGCGCGCGGTGTGCCGCATCGACGACGTGCGCCGGCTGCGCACGTCGCAGTTCCCCGAAGACGCCGGGCCGATGGCGCACCCGGTGCGCCCCGACAGCTACCACGAGATCGACAACTTCTACACCGCGACGGTCTATGAGAAAGGCGCCGAGGTCGTGCGGATGATGCATGCGCTGGTCGGCGGCGATGTCGGCTTTCGTCGTGGCATCGACCTGTATTTCGCGCGCCACGACGGCTCGGCGGTGACGTGCGACGACTTCGCCCAGGCAATCGCCGACGCCAACCCCGGCAGCGAGCTCGCGTCGAGGCTCGACGCGTTCAAGCGCTGGTACGCGCAGTCGGGCACGCCGGTCGTCACCGCGCGCGGGTCGTGGGACGCGGCGGCGCAGCGCTACACGCTGACGCTGGCGCAGCACACGCCGCCGACGCCGGGGCAGCCGCAGAAGGCGCCGTTCGTGATCCCGGTCGACGCCGCGCTGCTCGCCGCCGACGGCCGCGAGCTCGCGGCGCCGCGCTGCCTGGTGCTCGACGAAGCCGAGCGCACGTGGACCTTCGACGGCGTCGACGCCGCGCCGGTGCCGTCGCTGCTGCGCGGCTTCTCGGCGCCGGTGAAGCTCGACGACGGCTTGACGGATGCCGACCGCATCGTGCTGCTGACGCACGACGGCGACGCGTTCAACCGCTGGGAGGCCGGGCAGAAGCTGGTCCTCGACCGGCTGCTCGCGGCGGTCGACGGCGCCACCGCACCGGTACTCGATGCGACGCTCGAAGACGCACTGCGCCGCGTACTGCGCGAGCCGTCGCTCGACCCGGCGTTCAAGGCGCTGGCGTTGCAGCCGCCCGGCGAGTCGACGATCGCCGAGGAACGCGCCACCTTCGACCCGCAACGCATCCACGCGGTGCGCGAAGGCTGGCTCGCGCAGCTCGCCGAGCGCCTTGCCGACGACTGGCGCTGGGCGTTCGATGCGCACGCGGTGCGCGAAGGCTACGCGCCGACGCACGAACAGGCCGGCCGGCGCGCGCTCGCCAACCTGGCGCTGCAGCTGCTGTGTCTGAACGCGCAGCGCCACGGCGACCCGGTGTGGCCGGGCCGCGCGCTGCAGCGCGTGAAGGACGCGACGAACTTCACCGACCGCGCCCACGCGGTGCAGGCGCTGCTCGGCGCGCAGTCGCCGCTGGCGGCCAACGCGCTGGTCCTGCTGCGCGCGCTGGCCGGCGGCGACGCACTGCTGCTCGACAAGTGGTTCGCGCTGCAGGCCGGCGCGCCCGAGCCGGTGGCCGACGTCCACGGCCGCGGTGGCGGCGCGGTGTTCGACCGCGTGCGCGAACTGCTGCACGACCGCGACTTCACGCGGCGCAACCCGAACCGCGTGTGGTCGCTGCTGCGCACGTTCTTCGCCAACCCCGGCGCGCTGCACCGCGCCGACGGCGCCGGCGTCGCGCTGTGGGCCGAAGAGGTGCTGGCGATCGACGCGATCAACGCGAGCGTCGCCGCGCGCCTGTCGCGCGCCTGCGACCGCTGGTCGGCGCTGGCCGAGCCGTACCGCGGCGCGGCGCGCGCCGCGGTGGAGCGCGTCGCCGCACGCGCCAACCTCAGCAACGGCGTGCGCGAAGTCGTCGGCAACGCGCTGGAGACCTGGCAATGAAACGCGTCAGCCTCACGCAATACCTCGTCGAGCAGCAACGCGAGCACGGCCGCATCCCGGGCCAGCTGCGGCTGCTGATCGAAGTGGTCGCGCGCGCCTGCAAGCGCATTGCGATCGCCGTCAACAAGGGCGCTTTGGGCGACGTGCTCGGCACCGCGCACCACGAGAACGTGCAGGGCGAGGTGCAGAAGAAACTCGACGTGATCAGCAACGAGGTGCTGATCGAGGCCAACGAATGGGGCGGCCACCTCGCGGCGATGGCCAGCGAGGAGATGGACACGATCCACGTCGTGCCCAACCGCTACCCGCAGGGCGAGTACCTGCTGGTGTACGACCCGCTCGACGGGTCGAGCAACATCGACGTCAACGTGTCGATCGGCACGATCTTCAGCGTGCTGCGCAAGGTGGGCCACGCGCGCGGCGTCGGCGAGGACGACTTCCTGCAGCCGGGCCGCCACCAGG
>CBDUBX010000431.1:0-2222 GCA_965365495.1 uncultured Burkholderiales bacterium | reverse complement strand
CGCAGCGCCGAGCAGCGCTGGCCGGCGCTGCGGAACGCGCTGTCGAGCACCGCGTCGACGACCTGCTCGGGCAGCGCGGTGCTGTCGACGACCATCGCGTTGATGCCGCCGGTCTCGGCGACGAGCGGCACGATCGGCCCGTCGCGCGCGGCCAGCGACCGCGCGATCGCCCGCGCCACCGCGGTGCTGCCGGTGAAGACGACGCCGGCGGTGCGGGCGTCGGCGACCAGGGCTGCGCCGACGGTGTCGCCGTCGCCCGGTACACAGACCAGCGCGTCGGCCGGCACGCCGGCGGCGTGCAACAGCGCGGTGCAGCGCTCGCCGATGCGCGGCGTCTGCTCGGCCGGCTTGGCGGCGACGGCGTTGCCGGCGACGAGCGCGGCGACGACCTGGCCGCAGAAGATCGCCAGCGGGAAGTTCCACGGGCTGATGCAGACGACGACGCCGCGGCCGCGCAGGCGCAGCACGTTGCTCTCGCCGGTGGGCCCGGGCAGCACGCGGTCGGCGAGCGTCGCCTCGGCCTCGGCGGCGTAATAGCGGCAGAAGTCGATCGCCTCGCGAACTTCGGCGACGGCGTCGCCGAGCGTGCGCCGTGCTTCGTCGACGAGCAGCGCGCAGAACTCGGGCAGGCGAGCTTGCAGCGCGTCGGCGGCGCGGCGCAGCACCGCGACGCGGTCGGCCAGCGGCCGGTCGCGCCACGCCGCGAAGCCGCCGGCGAGCGCGGCGATCGCCGCCGCGGCGTCGGCCGGCGTCGCCGGCGCCACCGCTGCGGCCGGCGTCGCCGCGAGCGCGCCGACCGCGGCGTCGAGCGGCGCGCGCATTGCCGCGCAGCGCAGGTCGACGCCGGCGGCGTTGCGCCGCGCCGCGCCGTACAGGTCGACCGGCAACGGCAGCGCCGGCGTCGCGGTCGCCGCGTCGAGCGGCGACGCGAGCACGTCGCGCGCCGGCACCGCCGGGTCGGACAAGCGGTGGACGAACGACGAGTTGGCGCCGTTTTCGAGCAGCCGCCGCACGAGATAGGCCAGCAGGTCGCGGTGCGCGCCGACCGGCGCGTAGATGCGGCAGCGCGGCGCGTCGGTCGCGGCCAGCACCTCGCGGTACACCGCTTCGCCCATGCCGTGCAGCCGCTGGAATTCGAACCCCGCGCCGCCGTGGCGCTGCCGGCCGTCGCGCCGCGCGAGCTGCAGCAGCGCGGCGATCGTGCCGGCGTTGTGCGTCGCGAACTGCGCGTAGACGGCGTAGGGGGCGGCGAGCAGCCGCTCGGCGCATGCGAGATAGGCGATGTCGGTGTGCGCCTTGTGCGTGTACACCGGGTAGCCGGGGTGGCCGGCTTCCTGCGCGCGCTTGACCTCGGCGTCCCAGTACGCGCCCTTGACCAGCCGCACCATCAGCTGCAGGCCGCTGCGCCGCGCGGTGGCGAGCACCGCGTCGACGACCGCCAGCGCTCGCGTCTGGTAGGCCTGCACCGCCAGGCCGAAGCCGGTCCAGCCGCGATGCGCGCTGGCGGCGTGGTCGGCCAACGCGTCGAAAAGGTCGAGCGACAGCTCGAGGCGGTCGCTTTCCTCGGCGTCGATCGTCAGGTGGAGCCCGGCCGACGCGGCCGCATCGACGAGGGCGCGCACGCGTGGCAGCAACACCGCGAACACGCGGTCGCGCTGCAGCGCGTCGTAGCGGGGGTCGAGCGCGCTGAGCTTGATCGAGATGCCGTCGCGCTCGGCCGGCGTCGCGCCGGGGCCGCCGCGGTCGGCGATGGCGGCGATCGCCGCGGCGTACGCCGCGGTGTGGCGCTCGGCGTCGGCATCGGTGCGCGCGCCTTCGCCGAGCATGTCGATGCTGTAGCGCTGCGCCGGCTGCGTGCGGCGCGAAGCGGCAGCTTCGGCGAGTGCGGCGTCGATGTCGCGGCCGAAGACGAACTGCCGTCCAAGCAGCTGCACCGCGCGCACCGCGGCGGCGACGACCGCGCGCGACCCGAGGCGCTGCAGCAGCCCGGCGTCGTCGCCGTCGGCGAGCAGCCGCTGGCCGAGCGCGAGCGCCGTTGCCGACAGCGACGCGAGCAGCGGGTGCTGCGCCGCATGCGCGGCGTCGTCGCCGTCGGCCGTGGCGAAGTCGGCGCGGCCGAGCTGGTCGGCGGTCAGCGCGACCGCGGTCTCGACGTCGGGTACGCGCAGCAGCGCTTCGGCCAGGCGCATCAACGCCAGCCCTTCGGCGCTCGAGATCGGGTA
>CBDUBX010000430.1:0-2225 GCA_965365495.1 uncultured Burkholderiales bacterium | reverse complement strand
CGAACGCCGGGATGATCGACAGCGGCAGCGCGGTCGCCGCGACCAGCGTCGCGCGCCAGTCGCGCAGGAACAGCCAGACGACGAGCACCGCGAGCAGCGCGCCTTCGACGAGCAGGTGCATCGAGCCCTCGAAATTCTCGAGCACCGGGTCGACGAAGTTGAACGCCTCGGTGATCGTGATGTCGGGGTGGTCGCGCTGCAGCTCGGCCAGCGTCGCGCGCACGCCTTCGGCGACCTCGACCTCGCCGGCGCCGCGCGCGCGCATGACCTCGAACGCGACCACCGGCTGGCCATTGAGCAGCGCGCCGCTGCGCCGCTCGGTCACGGTGTCGGAGACGGTGGCCAGCTGGTCGAGCCGCACGCGCCGGCCGTCGGCCAGCGCGATCTGCATCTGCGCCAGCTCGGCGGCGTTGGCCACCGTGGCGATCGTGCGTACCGACTGCTCGATGCCGCCGACGTCGGCGCGACCGCCCGGCGCGTCCTGCTGCACCGCGCGCAGCTGGCGCGACACGTCGGCGGCGCTGGCGTTCAGCGCCAGCAGCCGCGCCGGGTCGAGCTCGACGCGGACTTCGCGCGTGTCGCCGCCGACGCGCGAGATCGCGCCGACGCCGCGCACCGCGAGGATGCGGCGCGAGACCGTGTCGTCGACGAACCACGACAGCGCCTCGTCGTCCATACGCGGCGACGCGACGGTGTAGGTCAGGATCGGCGACGCGGCGAGGTCGAGCTTCGCGACCACCGGGTCGCGCAGGTCGGCCGGCAGATCGGCGCGCACCCGCGCCACCGCCGCGCGCACGTCGTCGAGCGCCTCCTGCACCGGCTTCTCGAGGCGGAACTCGACCGTCACGACCGCGGTGCCGTCGAGCACCTTGGTGTACAGGTTCTTCACGCCCTGCAGCGACGACACCGCATTCTCGATGTGGCGCGCGACCTCGGTCTCCATCTGCGCCGGCGCCGCGCCGGGCAGCGACGCGGTGACGTTGATCGTCGGCAGGTCGATGTCCATGAACTGCTGGATGCGCATCGACGCGAAGCCCATCATCCCGAGCAGCGTCAGCAGCACGAACATCAGCACCGACGGAATCGGGTTGCGGATGCTCCACGCGGAAACGTTGATCGCCACGGCGGTCTTTCGCGCGCGGCCGGATCAGCGCGTCGTCGCCGGCGCGCTGGCCGCGGCGGCCGCGGGCCGCTGCGGCACCGTCGGCGGCGCGTCGACGACGCGCACCGTGTCGCCGTCGGCGAGGAAGCCCGCGCCCGACGCGACGACGCGCGCGCCGGCGGCGAGCCCCGAGACGATCTCGACGCGGTCGCCGACACGTCGCCCGGTCTCGACCTTGGTCTGCGCCACGGTGCGGTCGGCGCCGACGACGTAGACCAGTGCGTGGCCGTCGCGCAGCAGCACTGCGGTCTGCGGTAGCGTCAGCGCCGCCGAGCGGCCGATGCGAAACGCGCCGCGCGCGAACATCCCGGCCTTCACCGGGCCCGGACGCGGCAGGTCGACGTAGACGAGGCCGTTGCGCGTCGCCGGGTCGACGGTCGGCGCGACGACGCGCACCCGCCCCGGCACCGTCGCGCCGCCGCTCGCGGTGACGTCGACCGCCTGCCCCGGTGCGATCTTCGCGAGGTCGTCGGCGGCGACTTCGGCGCGCCATTCGAGGCGACCGCCGCGCACCAGGCGGAACAGCTCGGCCCCCGGCGCGACGACCGCGCCGACGGTCGCCGTGCGCGCCGAGATCACGCCGTCGTCGGGCGCGCGCACCGCCGTCTGCGACCGGCGCAGCCGCTGCGCCGCGAGTGCCGCCTGCAGCGCCTGCACGCGCGAGGCGGCGGTTTCGGCGGCGGTGCGGTACTGCGCGATCTGCTGCGCGCTCAACGCGCCGCTGGCTTCGAGCTCTTGCGCGCGGCGCGCGTTGGCGCGCGCGTCGGCGAGCAGCGCCTCGGCCTCGGCGACCGCCGCGCGGCCCTGCGCCAGTTCGGCGTCGGCCTGCTCGGCGACGAAGGTCGCGAGCACCTGGCCGCGCCGGACCGTGTCGCCGACCTGCGCGTTCACCGCCGCCAGCCGCCACGGCCCGCTTTCGGCGCCGACGATCGCCTCCTGCCACGCGGCGATGTCGCCGCTGGCGGTGACCGTCGTTGCCCAGTCGACGCGCTCGGGCGCGGCCAGCGTCACCGTCAGCGCCGGCCGCGGCGCCGACGCGGCGGCATCGGCGGCAGCGCCGTCG
>CBDUBX010000429.1:0-2234 GCA_965365495.1 uncultured Burkholderiales bacterium | reverse complement strand
GCCCGGCGAGCACCGCCGAGATCGCCGCGCGGCTGGCCTCGACCACAGCGCGAGCGGTGTCGGTCGCGGGCAGCTTTTCGAGCAGCAGCGCCGGTGTCAGCAGCGGCCGTATGGCGTCGATGCGCGTGTCGTCGATGCGCGTCGTGTCGCGCGTTGCGCGGCGCGCCGGCCGTTCACCGTCGGAGACCATGCGTCGATTATCGGCAGCGGTCGCCGCAAAGATGAGGGTCCTCCCCGCGCCGCGATCGTGTCGGCGTCGCGCCTCTCCCGCGCGCGCCGTTGCGACACGCGCCTGGGCGGTGCCGCCGCGGTGGCTGCGCGGCACAATGCCGCGATGCCGCGTTGCCTCTGCCTTGTGGCCGCCGCTGTGGTGGCGGTCGCCACCGCGGGCTGCGCGACGCGCGCTGCCGACGTGGCGCCCGTGGCGGCCAGCGCGGCGGACTTCGCCGGCTGGGACTGCCCGCGCATCGACCACGAGCGCGACCGCGTGCAGCTGCGCGCGGCCGATGTCGCCTACGCGGTCGATGCGCGCGTCGGGCGCAACATCGTCGCGCTCGGCGTCGGCCTTGCGGTGTTCTGGCCGGCAATCGTCGCGCTGCAGCCCGACGGCCCCGAAGCCGCCGAACTCGCACGGCTGAAAGGCCGCTTCGAGGCGCTCGACGAGGCGGCGCGCGAGCGCGGCTGCCCGCCGCCGGGACCCGACCTGCCGCCCGAGCGGCGCGACGCGCTGCCGTTGGCGATCGGCGAGGCGCTGATCTACGAAGAGCGCGCCGAGCCGCGACGCGCGCCGAGCACGGCGGCTTTGCGCGTGGCCGCGCTGCGCCGTGCCGAGATCGAGTTCCGCGGCGACGCCGACGGCGACGTCTGGCGCCAAGACCTCGCCGGCAACATCGTCGCCGCGCCGCTGGGCGCGCTGACCTGGCCGCGGCTGCTGCGCGCCGAACTCGAGCTCGGCCAGGTGACGGCCGGCGACATCGTCGTCGTCGGCGACCCGCTGGCGCGGGCGCGGATGCGCGGGCAGGTCGTCGCTGTCGGGCCGCAGACGGTCGCCGGGCGGCGCTTTGACGTCGCGGTGATCGAGCTCTACGGCGACGCCGAACGCGGCGAGGCGTTCACCCGCGTCGACGGCGTGATCGCGATCGACCGCGCGAGCGGCGTGCTGCTGCGGCTGGACCTGCGCAGCGCGCAGCCGTCGTTCTCGCTGCAGCGGCGGCTGATGCGCATCGAGCCCGCGCCGCCGCAGTAGCCCGCCGCGGCGCGCCCGCCGGCTACGCTTCTTTACCGCCGCCGCACGGCGCCGACACCGGCGGCCGCGACGATGCCCGCTCATCGTCTCCCACTGTCGGAGTTGCTGCATGAAGACCCGCTCGAACTCGATCACCCGCCGTCCGATGCGCGCTGCCTTTGCGACGCTCGTCGTGGCCGTCGCGGCCGCCGCGGCGTCGACCGCAATCGCCCAGTCCGGCACCGCGGCAGCTGGGGGTGGCTCCGCCGCCGCCGCCACGGATGCGTCGGGCCATCCGCCGCACGGCCACGGCTGGCACCACGGCCGCGACCACCATCGCGCGCACGGCCATCGCCACGGACGCGGCGACGACTTCGCTCTGGGCTTCGGCGGCTTTGGCGGCTTCGGCACCGCGCACCTCGGCCCCCGCGCGCTCGACCTCGTGCAGGCGACGCCCGAACAGCGCGCCGAGATCCGGCGCATCTTCGGTGCCGCGCGCGACGACCTGCGCGCGCAACGCGACGCGACGCGGGCGCTGCACGACCAGGCGCGGGCGCTGTTCGCACAGCCGACGGTCGATGCCAACGCCGCCGAAGCGCTGCGCCGGCAGTTGCTCGCGCAGCACGACCAGGCCAGCCAGCGCGCGCTGCGCGCGATGCTCGACGCTTCGGTGGTGCTGACGCCCGAGCAGCGGCGCGTCCTCGCCGAGCGCTCTGCCGAGCGCCGCCAGCGCATCGAGCAGCGGCGCGCCGCCCGCGGCGCGCCCGGCGCTTCGGCGCCGCGTTGAGCAGGGCGGCGGCAACAGGGCGCGGCGCGGCGCGCGGCCCGAAACGCGGGTCTGTCGCGCCGAGCCGCGAGGCCGCGCCGCCGTATCCTCCACCGCCCAACCGCCGTCGCCGATCCATCGACCGCTGACGCCCGTGCCGAGCCATCTGCTGCTGATCGACGACGACTCGCGGCTGACCGAGATGGTCGGCGGCTACCTGCGGCGCAACGGCTTCGACGTCGA
>CBDUBX010000428.1:0-2235 GCA_965365495.1 uncultured Burkholderiales bacterium | reverse complement strand
CCCCACCACAGCTGGCGGCTGATGCACCAGTCCTGGATGTGGTCCATCCAATGGCGGTAGGTCGACACCCACTCGCCGGGAACGAAGCGCACGTCGCCCGAGGCGACCACGGCGCGCGCCTTGTCGGCCATGCTCGTGCCGTCGCGCGCCGGCCGGTCGACGGCGACGAACCACTGGTCGGTGAGCATCGGCTCGACGACCTGGCCGGTGCGGCCGCAGGTCGGCAGCGCCAGCTTGTGCGGCTTCTCGTCGAGCAGCAGCCCCTGCTCGCGCAGGTCGCGCAGCACCGCCTTGCGCGCGGCGTAGCGGTCGAGGCCGCGGTACGGTGCCGGCCCGGCGTGGTTGATCTTCGCGTCGAGCGTGAAGATCGTGATCAGCGGCAGCCCGTGGCGTTGCGCGCAGGCGTAGTCGTTGAAGTCGTGCGCGCCGGTGATCTTGACCGCGCCCGAGCCGAAGTCGCGGTCGACGAAGTCGTCGGCGACGATCGGGATGCGGCGGTCGCACAGCGGCAGGTCGACGAGCCGGCCGACGAAATGGCGGTAGCGCGGGTCGTCGGGGTGCACAGCAAGCGCGGCGTCGCCGAGCATCGTCTCGGGCCGCGTCGTCGCGATCGTCATGCCACGCTGCATCACGCCGTCGATCGGCTGCGGGCCGTCGGCGAACGGGTAGCAGATGTAGGCCATCGTGCCGTCGGCGTCGACGCTCTCGACCTCGAGGTCCGAAACCGCCGACTTCAGCACCGGGTCCCAGTTGACGAGCCGCTGGCCGCGGTAGATCAGGCCGTCGTCGTACAGCCGAACGAAGGTGTCGGTGACGATGCGCGACAGCCGCTCGTCCATCGTGAAGTACTCGCGCGACCAGTCGACGCTCGCGCCGAGCCGCGCCATTTGCTGCGCGATCGTCGCGCCCGACGTCGCCTTCCATTGCCAGACGCGGTCGACGAAGGCGTCGCGGCCGAGTTCGCGGCGCGACGTGCCCGCGGCCTCGAGCTGGCGCTCGACGACGATCTGCGTGGCGATGCCGGCGTGGTCGGTGCCCGGCAGCCACAGCGTGTTGTCGCCGCGCATCCGGTGCCAGCGGGTCAGCGCGTCCATGATCGTCTGGTTGAACGCGTGGCCCATGTGCAGCGCGCCGGTGACGTTCGGCGGCGGCAGCTGGATCGAAAACGACGGCCGCGCCGCGTCGAGCGTCGGGCGGAACGCGTCGGCGGCCGACCATTTCGGCCGCCAGCGCGCCTCGATGGCCGCGGGCTCGAAGGACTTGGCGAGTTCGGTCATGATGGTCGGCGGTCGCGCTCCGGCGCGGTGGCGCCGGACGTCGGCGAGCGGCCGCGAATTGTAGGTGGCGCCCCTCGCGGCGCGGGTCGGTCGGAGGTCGGATGGCAAGCTGGCGGAGGGGGTGGACGGCGGCGGTCGCTGCGTTGGCGCTGACCGCTTGCGGCGGCGGTGGCGGCGACGACGGAGCCGAGGCATCGTGCAGCGTTCCGGCTCAGCAGCGCTGGCTCGCCGAGCACTTCGACGACTGGTACTTCTGGACGACGCTCGCGCCGCGGCCGGACCCGGTCGGTTATGCCGATGTCGCGAGCTATTTCGACGCCCGGCTGTACACCGGCGGCGACCCGCGCTTTCCGGCCGACCGTTGGAGCCGCATCGAATCGACCGAGTCGTTCAACCGCTTCTACGGCGCCGGCGAATCGCTCGGCTACGGCGTTTCGGTGGCCGGCCTCGAGGTCGCCGGCGAGCCCGCCCGGCCGCTGTACGTGCGCCACGTCGAGCCGAAGTCGCCCGGCGTGGCGGCCGGCGTGCGCCGCGGCGACCAGGTGCTCGCGCTGAACGGCCGCAGCGCCGCCGACGTGATCGCCGCCGACGACTATTCGGCGCTCGCCGCCGACGCCGAGGGACGCCCGCTGACGCTGCGGTTGCGCCGCGACGGCGTCGACCGCGACGTCGTGCTGGCCGCGGCGGTCTACCCGCTGACGCCGGTGCACGGCGCGACGCTGCTGACGAGCCCCGGCGGCCGGCGCCTCGCCTACGTCGCGGTCAAGGACCTGATCCGCCAGGCCGAGGCGCCGCTGAGCACCGCGTTCGCCGGGTTTCGCGCTGCCGCGCCCGACGACCTCGTGCTCGACCTGCGCTACAACGGCGGCGGGCTCGTCGCCACCGCGGCCGAGGTCGCGTCGCTCGTCGCCGGCAGCCGCGCCGTGGGCCAGCCGTTCGCCACGCTGCTGTACAACGC
>CBDUBX010000427.1:0-2246 GCA_965365495.1 uncultured Burkholderiales bacterium | reverse complement strand
AACGTCAGCACGACGCTGATCTCGGCCGAGCTGAACATCAGCCCCGGCAACCTGTACTACCACTACCCGGCCAAGGACGAGCTGATCAACTCGCTGTTCGGCCGCTACGAGAACGCGCTTACCGGCATCCTGCGCGCCGCCGACGACGTCGAGAACGTCGAAGACGCGTGGCTGTTTTTCCACATGCTGTTCGAGCTCGTCTGGAGCTACCGCTTTCTGTACCGCGACCTGAACGACCTGCTCAGCAAGAACCGCAAGCTCGAGACGCACTTCCAGTTCGTGCTGAAGAACAAGGCGCGCGCGATGCACGCGGTGCTCGACGGGCTGTCGCGCAACGGCGCGGTGCGCATCACCGGGGCCGAGGCGGCACCGGCGGCGACCGCGATGGTCGTCGTCGTCACGTACTGGCTCAGCTACGAGTACGTTCGCGACCCGCGCCACGCGCTCGAGCCGCAGGGCGCCGCCGCGGCGATGGGTCGCGGCGCTTATCACGCGCTGGCGCTGCTGATCCCGCACCTCGACGAAGCGTCGCGCCGCCACCTGCAGACGCTGGCCGCGGCCTACCTCGCCGAATGAGCCGCCGATGAGCCCGCCGGCCGATCGGCCGCCCATCGCGCCCGACGACGCCGACCCGTTCTGCGACGCGCTGCTGGCGCGGATGACGATCGACGAGAAGGCCGGCCAGCTGACGATGCTCGCCGACACGACGCGGCCGTGCGACGCCAACGCCAACCCCGAAACGCTGGCACCGTCGCGAGCCGAGTTGCTGCGCGCGATCGCCGCCGGCGGCGTCGGCTCGCTGTTCAACGGCGTCGGCGCGGCCGGCGCGCGCGCGCTGCAGCGGATCGCCGTCGAGCGGTCGCGGCTCGGCATACCGCTCGTCTTCGCCGCCGACGTGATCCACGGGCTGCGCACGGTGTTTCCGGTGCCGCTGGCCGAAGCCGCGGCCTTCGACGCCGACCTCGCCGAACGCACCGCGCGCGCCGCCGCGGTCGAGGCCAGCGCCGCCGGCGTCCACTGGGTGTTCGCGCCGATGGTCGACGTCGCGCGCGACCAGCGCTGGGGCCGGGTCGTCGAAGGCGCCGGCGAAGACCCGCTGCTCGGCCGCGTGCTCGCGCAGGCACGCGTTCGCGGCTTCCACGGCGCCGGGCTGCGCGACGCGAGCAGCGTCGTCGCGACGCTGAAGCACTTCGCCGGCTACGGCGCCGTCGCCGGCGGCCGCGACTACGCCGGTGTCGACGTCTCCGAGGCGGTGCTGCGCGACGTGCACCTGCCGCCGTTTGCCGCCGGCATCGACGCCGGCGCGCTGGCGGTGATGGCCGCGTTCAGTGACGCCCTCGGCGTGCCGTGCACGGCCAACCGCTGGCTGCTGCAGACGTTGCTGCGCGACGAGTGGGGCTACGCCGGCGTCGTCGTGTCCGACTACACGTCGGACGCCGAACTCGTTGCCCACGGCGTCGCCGCCGACAGCCGCGACGCGGCGCGGCTCGCGCTCGCCGCCGGCTGCGACGTGTCGATGCAGAGCGGGCTGTACGCCACGCACCTGCCGGCTCTCGTGCGCGACGGCGCGCTGCCGCTGGCCGCCGTCGACCGCGCGGTGTTGCGCGTGCTGCGGCTCAAGCACGCGCTCGGGCTGTTCGACGACCCGTACCGCTCGCTCGACCCGGCGCGCGAAGCAGCGGCGACGCGGCTGCCGTCGACGGTCGCGCTGGCGCGCGAAGCGGCGCGGCGGTCGATCGTGCTGCTGAAGAACGACCGCGGCGTGCTGCCGCTGCACCGCGACGGCCAGCGCATCGCGCTCGTCGGGCCGTTCGGCGCCGACCGAGAACACTTGATGGGGCCGTGGTCGCTGTGGGCCGACACCGCGCACGGCGTCGGCCTGGCGCAAGGGCTGCGCGATGCGATGGCCGACCCGACGCGGCTCGACGTCGTCGCCGGCTGCGACGTCGACACCGCGATCGACGGCGGCGTCGCCGCGGCGATCGCCGCCGCCGCGCGCGCCGACGTCGTGCTGCTGGCGCTCGGCGAGGCGACGCGGATGTCGGGTGAGGCGGCGTCGCGCGCCGACATCGGTCTGCCGCCCGCGCAGCAGGCGCTGGCCGACGCGGTGGCGCGCTGCGGCAAACCGGTTGTCGTCGTGCTGCGTCATGGCCGCGCTTTGGCGCTCGAAGGCGCGGTGCGCGACGCCGACGCGATCGTCGCCGGCTGGTTCCTCGGCAGCGAGACCGGCCACGCGCTGGCCGACG
>CBDUBX010000426.1:0-2257 GCA_965365495.1 uncultured Burkholderiales bacterium | reverse complement strand
TCATGCCGCGCAGCGACAGGCTGTGCGGCACCGTGCTCTTGCAGAACTCGATGTAACGGCCGCGCGCGTCGTCGAGCCGCCGCGCGCGGCCGAGGCCGGCGGAATCGACCCACTGCGGCGGCTGCTGCAGCACCGCTTCGACGTCGCGTTCCCAGTCGTCGGGCAGCTTCTCGCCGCGCGCCGAGAAGAACTTGATGCCGTTGTCGGTGTACGGGTTGTGCGACGCGCTGATCACGACGCCGAGGTCGAGCCGCAGCGCGCGCGTTAGGTACGCGACGCCGGGCGTCGGCAGCGGGCCGCTGAGCAGCACGTCGACGCCGGCCGACGCGAAGCCGGCCTCGAGCGACGATTCGAGCATGTAGCCCGAGATCCGCGTGTCCTTGCCGATCAGCACCGTCGGCCGCGGCGTGCCGCGCACGAGCACGCGGCCGACGGCGTGCCCCAGCCGCAGCATGAAGTCGGGCGTGATCGGGTCGGCGCCGACGGTGCCGCGGATGCCGTCGGTGCCGAAGTAGGTTCTGCTCATCGCCTCGTCTCCTCTGCTCGCGGCGATTGTCGCGGTGCGATCGCTGCGTCGACCGCCGCCATTGCGCCGGCGCGTGCGTTATTGCGGCGGCGCGGTGCCGCCGCCCGGTGCCACCCCCGCCGCGGCCCACACCTTCAGCGCGTCGACGGTCGCGGCGACGTCGTGGACGCGGACGATCGACGCGCCGTGCTGCACCGCGGCCAGCGCCGCGGCGACGCTCGCTGCGCCGCGGTCGCCGACGTCGCGGCCGGTCAGGCGACCGAGCGTGCTTTTGCGCGACCAGCCGACGAGCAGCGGGTGGCCGGCAGCGAGCAGTTCGCGCTGGCGCGCGAGCAGCGCGACGTTGGCGGCGGCGTCCTTGGCGAAACCGATGCCGGGGTCGACGACGATGCGCTCGCGTGCCACGCCGGCGCGGATCGCCGCCGCGGCGCGTTCGACCAGGAAGTCGCGCACCTCGGCGACGACGTCGCCATAGCGCGTGTCGTGCTGCATCGTCGACGGCTCGCCGCGGCTGTGCATCAGGCACACGCCAGCGCCTGCGTGCGCCGCGACACCGTCCAGCGCCCCGGGCCGCTGCAGCGCGCGGACGTCGTTGACGATGTCGACACCGATCGCCAGCGCCTCGCGCATCACCGCTGGCTCGCTGGTGTCGACCGACACCGGCACGCCGAGCCGCACCGCGGCCTGCAGCACCGGCAGCACGCGCGCGATCTCGGCAGCCCCGTCGGGCGGCACGGCGCCGGGGCGCGTCGACTCACCCCCGATGTCGACGATGTCGGCACCTTCGGCGACGAGTCGTTCACAGTGCGCCACCGCCGCATCCACATCGGCGTAGCGCCCGCCGTCGGAAAACGAATCGGGCGTGACGTTGACGATGCCCATCACGCGCGGCCGCGACAGGTCGATGCGGAAGCGGGTGGTCTGCCAGTACGGCATGACGATCGTCTTCGAGAAACGGCGACGGGGCCGAAGCCCCGTCGCGGCGACCAGCCGCCGCCGGTCAGGCGGCGGCGGGCGCGCCGTCGGTGCCGACCGCCGGCGGCGTCGGCCCGCCGGTCTTCGGCGGCGACGGCGACCAGTCCTTCGGCGCGCGCGGCGGCTTGCCGGCCATGATGTCGTCGATCTGGTCGGCGTCGATGGTCTCCCATTCGAGCAGCGCGGTGGCCATCGCGTGCATCTTGTCCTTGTTGTTCTCGATCAGCTCGCGGGCGGTGCGGTACTGCTCGTCGATGATGCGGCGGATCACCGCGTCGACCTTGCGCATCGTTTCTTCGGACATCGTCGTCGTCTTGGTCACCGACCGGCCGAGAAAGACCTCGCCTTCATTCTCGGCGTAGACCATCGGCCCGAGCTCGTCGGTCATGCCGTAGCGCGTGACCATGTCGCGCGCGATCTGCGTCGCGCGCTCGAAGTCGTTGCTCGCGCCGGTGGTCATCTGGTTCATGAACACCTCCTCGGCGATGCGCCCGCCGAACAGCACGCTGATCGTCGACAGCATCCGTTCCTTGTCCATGCTGTAGCGGTCGCCTTCGGGCAGCTGCATCGTCACGCCGAGCGCGCGGCCGCGCGGGATCACCGTCACCTTGTGCACCGGATCGGTCTTGGGCATCAGCCGCGCGACCAGCGCGTGGCCGGCTTCGTGGTACGCGGTGTTGCGGCGCTCGTCCTCCGGCATCACCATCGACTTGCGCTCGGGGCCCATCATGATCTTGTCCTTGGCCTTCTCGAAGT
>CBDUBX010000425.1:0-2268 GCA_965365495.1 uncultured Burkholderiales bacterium | reverse complement strand
CCGCTCGGCAGCGGCGGCGAAGGTCGGCGCGACGCGGTCGTCGTACGGGTACCAGCCGCTCGGCACCATCTTCGCGCCGACGAGGCCGTCGTCGACCGCGCGCACGAGGTCGTCGGCCGCACCCGGCGCCGACGGGTCGACGACCGCCAGCCCGCTGAGCCGGTCGCCGCGTCCGCGGACGAGCCGCGCGAGGTGGGCGTTGGCGCGGCGCAGCGACGCCGGGTCGTCGAGCCGATAGGGGTCGTCGAGGAACGGTGCGAGCAGCACGCCGTGGTCGACGCCGGCGTCGTCGAGCGAGCGCAGCACGTCGTCGGCCGTCTCGCGGCCGGTGCAATGCAGGTGCGCGTCGATGACCATTGCGTCGGTCGAATCCCGGCGGGCAGATCGGTGCGGCCAGTGCCTAGCGCGTCGCCGCCACGGCGTCGCGTTCGAGGTCGGCGTCGGCCGGGCGACGCGGCGTGTCGACGACGATCGCCGCGCCGCCGGCATCGGGCGGTTGCGGCAGCGACGCGTCGGCAGTGGCAGCGGTCACGCGGATCGTCGCCGCCGCGCTCGCCAGACCGGCGGTCGCGGTCGGCACCGTCGGCACGGCTGGCCGCTGCACCACGGCGTCGAGCAGCGACTGCACGCGGTCGGCGGCAGCGTCCCACGACAGCCGCGCCGCGGCCTCGCGCATCGCCGCGCGGCGCGCCGCGGCGTCGGCTGCCGGCCGGCCGAGCGCGCGCTCGCAGGCGGCGACGAAGGCATCGGCGTCGGCGGCGAGCTCGACGTGGTCGGCGTACAGCGCTGCGACATCGGCGACCGGCGTGCTGACGATCGGCTTGCCGGCGGCCATGTACTCGAGCGTCTTCGTCGGGCTGATGAAGCGCGTCGATTCGTTGCGTGCGAACGGCATGATGCAGACGTCCCACTCGGCCGCCAGGTACGGCAGCACTTCGTAGCGCTGCATCCCGGGCCAGTGCAGGTTGGCGCGCCGCGGCAGCGTCGCCGGGTCGATCTTGACCACCGGGCCGGCGACGATCCACTGCCAGTCGGGGCGCGCGTCGGCGACCGCAGCGACGAGATCGAGGTCCATCCGCTCGTCGACGACGCCGAAGAAGCCGAGCCGCGGCCGGCCGATGCCGGCGTGGACCGCGGCCGCGGCGGCGGCTTCGGCGCTGTCGCCAAGCAGCCGCTCGGGCGCGAAGTGCGCCGCGTCGACGGCGCTCGGCAGGCAGTGCAGGTTGGCGTGGCGGCCGCGGCGCGCGGCGAACAGCGACGGCCCGCCGGTCAGCACGACGTCGGCGCGCGCCATCAGCTCGCGTTCGCGGTCGCGCAGCGCCGGCGGCGCGCCGACGAAGGCCGCGAGCTCGTCCATGCAGTCGTAGACGACCGCGCGCGCGGCGATGCCGTCGCCCCACGGCAGCGCCATCGGCGTGTAGTACCAGACGATCGGCCGGTCGATGCGCTGCTCGGCGAGCCAGTGGTCGAGCAGCGGCCCTACGACCGCGAGCTGCGAGTCGGCGAAGCCGAAGTCGGCGACGTCGGTGTGCGCGCACAGCACGTCGACCCCCGGCACCGGCGTGTGCCACGCCAGCCGCGGCGGGCCGTCGGTGCGCACCGGCTCCTCGACAAAGACGATGCGGTGGCGACGCGCCAGGCGCGACAACAGGTGCTGCGGCCGCTGGAAGACGAAGCCCCAGCGCAGGTGCGAGAAGACGACAACGGTGGACATCGGTGATTCCGTGGACGGGGTGGGGAAGGGCAGCAAGGCCTGCCAGCGCGCGAGCGACGCGGCATAGGCCGGGTGGAGGACGCGCCGCCAGGACGGGCGGGAGGCATCGCCGTCGCCGACCGGAGGCAGCACGTCGAACAGGCCGCTGCGGTGCCACCGCGCCGGCTGCTCCCAGTCGGGGCGGTCGACGACGGGGTACAGGCACACGCCGACGACCGGCGTGCCTTCGGCGCGCGCGGCGGCGACTTCGCCGGCGATGTGGTCGAGCCACGCCGCGCGGCCGTCGCCGACATGGCTGGTCTCGGCGACGAGCACCGGGCGGCCGTAGCGGCGCGCGACGTCGGCGAGCAGCCGGCGCGGCGCGCGCCGGCGCGGGTCGGCCGACTGCCAGTCGAGGCAGCGGCCGCCCACCTCCCACTGGCCGCTGTGGTAGTGGTTGACGCCGATGAGGTCCAGCTGCGATTCGCTGCCGCCGAGTTCGGGCTCGACGCGCCCGGCAAGCAGGTCCCAGACCTGCCATTGATAGGCGTCGACCTGCGCCGCCAGCGGCGCGA
>CBDUBX010000424.1:0-2268 GCA_965365495.1 uncultured Burkholderiales bacterium | reverse complement strand
TCGCTGCGTTGAGCTTGACGAGACCGAACACCGCGGGCTCGCTGCCGAGCGGCAGCAGCGTTGCCGACACCAGCGCGACGACGAACACCGTCGACAAGCCGTAGCTCGGCAATGCCAGCGCGGCGAGCAGCGACTGCATCCAGGCTTCGAGCATCGGCGGCGATTATCGGGACCCACCGCGGGCGCAGCCGCGGCCCGCGCCGCCACGATACGGGCCGTCGCGAGCGGCCTTATTCCTCGCTCGGCGCGATTTCGACGCCACACGAGCGGCCCGACCCGGCGCTGCGGGATTGACCTCGATGCGGCCGCCGTCGAACATCGGCACCCCGCAGAAATGCCGCGCCGCGCCGCGCCGCGAACCGCGTACGCCGGCATTCCAACAAGGTGATGGCATGGCGCGCGCAGGTGGTGTCGACCCCGTTCGTTCGAAAGACCGCTTCCTGGTCTTCGGCGCGCCGGCGATCGAGGAAGACGACATCACCGAAGTCGTGGCCACGCTGCGCGGCGGCTGGATCGGCACCGGGCCGCGCGTCGCTCGCTTCGAAGCCGCGATCGCCGCGTACAAGCAAAGCCCGCACGCGGTGGCACTGAACTCGTGCACCGCGGCGCTGCACCTGGCGCTGCTCGCCGCCGGCGTCGGTCCGGGCGACGAGGTCGTGACGACGCCGCTGACCTTCTGCGCGACGGTCAACGCGATCCTGCACACCGGGGCGACGCCGGTGCTCGCCGACGTCGACCCGGTCACGATGAACATCGACCCGGCGGCGATCCGCCGCGCGATCACGCCGCGCACGAAGGCGCTGCTGCCGGTGCACTTCGCCGGCCGGCCGTGCGAGATGGACGACATCGTCTCGCTGTGCGACGAACACCGGCTGGTGCTGATCGAGGACTGCGCGCACGCGATCGAGACGCAGTGGCGCGGTCGCTCGGCCGGCACGTTCGGCGCGTTCGGCTGCCTGAGCTTCTACGTGACGAAGAACATCGTCACCGGCGAAGGCGGCATGGTGCTGGCGCGCGACGAGCGCGACGCCGCGAGGATCAAGGTGCTCGGCCTGCACGGCATGAGCAAGGATGCGTGGAAGCGCTTCGGCGACGAAGGCTTCAAGCACTACCAGGTCGTCGAGGCCGGGTTCAAGTACAACATGATGGACCTGCAGGCGGCGATCGGGTTGCGCCAGTTGGAGCGCATCGACGCCTACTGGCAGCGCCGCTCGCAGCTCTGGCAGCAGTACGACGAGGCCTTTTCGCGGCTGCCGGTGACGCGGCCGGCGCCGCCGGCGCCGGACACGCGCCACGGCCTGCACCTGTACACGCTGCTGATCGACGAGGCCGAATGCGGCCTGTCGCGCGACGCGTTCCTCGACGCGATGACCGCCGAAGGCATCGGCGTCGGCGTGCACTACCTCGCGGTCACCGAGCACCCGTTCTACCGGCAGACGCTCGGCTGGGACGAGGGCCACGCGCCGCATGCCACGCGCATCGGCCGGCAGACGGTCAGCCTGCCGCTGTCGGCGAAGATGACCGACGCCGACGCGGCCGACGTCGTCACCGCCGTGCACCGCGTGCTGGGCCGCGCCTGATGGCCGACGCGATGCACGACGTCCTCGACCTGTCGCACGTCCGCGGCTGGCACGGCGACTACCGCAGCCTCGTCGTCGGCGATCCCGACGACGCGCCCGACGTCACGACCGACGACTACGCTGCGGCGCAGGAGGCGGTCAACGCGCGCAAGACCACCGACTACCTGCTGCCGCTGGCGCGGTCGGTGCGCGCCCACCGCGTGCTTGACGTCGGCTGCGGCGTCGGCACGATGGTGCGCACGTTCGACGAACACGGCTTCGTCGGCTACGGCGTCGACCTGCCGGGGTTGCACCGCCACTGGCAGCGGCTCGGCCTGTCGCCCGAGCGGATGTTCGTCATCGACCCGGGCGACCTGCGGCTGCCGTTCGCCGACGGCGCGATCGACTTCGTCTACACGCTCGGCGTCATCGAGCACATCGGCACGACCAACGGCCACTCCGACCGGCGGCCCGACTACCACGACGTGCGTCGGCAGTGGCTGCGCGAGGTGTTCCGCGTTGTCCGCCCCGGCGGTGCGATGCTCGTCGCCGGGCCGAACCGCGGCTTCCCGGTCGACGCTGCGCACGACCTCGACACGCAGGCGTCGGCGGTCGAGCGCTGGCTGTCCAAGCGCGTCGGGCTGTCGGTGCACCGCGTCTGGGGCGAGAACTTCCTGTGGAGCTACGGCGACGTCGCGCGCTACCTCGA
>CBDUBX010000423.1:0-2272 GCA_965365495.1 uncultured Burkholderiales bacterium | reverse complement strand
TGGTGCGTCGGCGAGATGGACCGGCGCTACCGGCTGATGAGCAAGCTCGGCGTGCGCAACCTCGCCGGCTACAACAAGCGCATCGCCGACGCCGCCGAGTCGGCCACGCCGATCGCGAACCCGTTCTCGCTGACGCCCGACGCGCCCGAGCCGCTGGCGCGGCTGCCACACGTCGTTGTCGTCATCGACGAGCTCGCCGATCTGATGATGGTCGTCGGCAAGAAGATCGAGGAGCTGATCGCCCGCCTCGCTCAGAAGGCGCGCGCCGCCGGCATCCACCTGATCCTCGCCACGCAGCGGCCGAGCGTCGACGTGATCACCGGGCTGATCAAGGCCAACATCCCGACGCGGTTGAGCTTCCAGGTGTCGAGCAAGATCGACAGCCGAACGATCCTCGACCAGCAGGGCGCCGAGGCGCTGCTCGGCCAGGGCGACATGCTGTACCTCGCGCCGGGCACCGGTCTGCCGGTGCGCGTGCACGGCGCGTTCGTCGGCGACGACGAGGTCCACCGCGTCGTCGACTATCTGCGGTCGCAGGGCCAGCCCGACTACGTCGACGGCATCCTCGAAGGCGGCGTGCTCGATGCCGATGGCGCCGGCGATGCCGCGCTCGCCGCCACCGCCGGCGGCGAGAGCGACGCGATGTACGACCAGGCGGTGGCGATCGTGCTGCAGCACCGGCGGGCGTCGATCTCGCTGGTGCAGCGCCACCTGCGCATCGGCTACAACCGAGCCGCGCGGCTGCTCGAGCAGATGGAGGCCGCGGGGCTGGTGTCGCCGATGGGGCACAGCGGCAACCGCGAGATCCTCGTGCCGGCGAAGCCGCAATGACGATCCGCCGCCGCGAGGGACTCGTCGCGTTCGTCGCCGCGGTGGCGGCGTGGGGCGCGGCGCCGCGCGCGGCAGCCGCTGCCGACGCCGTCGCGCAGCTGCGCGCGTTCGTGCGCGATGTCCACAGCGGCCAGGCCGACTTCACGCAGACCGTGACGTCGGCCGACGGCGCGCGCCGCCGCACGAGCCGCGGCCGCTTCGCTTTCCAGCGGCCGCAGCGCTTCCGCTTCGACTACACCGCGCCGTACCGGCAGTTGATCGTCGCCGACGGCACGAAGGTCTGGGTCCACGATGCCGACCTGAACCAGGTGACCGCGCGGCGCATCGGCGACGCGCTCGGCGCGACGCCGGCGGCGCTGCTCGCCGGCGGCGCGCTCGAGCCCGAATTCGCACTCGCGCCGCTGCCGAGCGCCGGCGGGCTCGATTGGGCCGAGGCCGTGCCGCGCCAGCGCGACGGCGCGTTCGAGCGGCTGCGCGTCGGCTTTCGCGACGGCCGTCTTGCCGCGGTCGAGGTCGTCGACGCGTTCGGCCAGACGTCGCGGCTCGATTTCGACGGCTTCGTCGCCAACGCGCCGGTCGACGCCGCGCTGCTGCGCTTCACGGTGCCGAGCGGCGCCGACGTCATCGAGCAGTGACCGGCGGGTCACGCGCCGGCGGCGATGCAGGACGCGCTGTTCGACGACGACCCGGCTGCCGCCGGCAACGGCCCACCGCTGGCCGAACGGCTGCGGCCGCGAACGATCGACGACGTCGTCGGCCAGCGCCACCTGCTCGGCCCGGGGCGTCCGCTGCGCGTGGCGTGGGAAGCCGGCCGGCTGCCGTCGATGATCCTGTGGGGTCCGCCGGGCACCGGCAAGACGACGCTCGCGCGGCTGCTCGCCGCGGCCACCGGCGCGAACTTCGTCGCGCTGTCGGCGGTGCTCGCCGGCGTCAAGGACATCCGCGCCGCGGTCGAACAGGCACAGGCGCTGCGCGCCGCGGGTCGATCGACGGTGGTCTTCGTCGACGAGGTGCACCGCTTCAACAAGGCGCAGCAGGACGCCTTCCTGCCGCACGTCGAATCGGGGCTGTTCGCGTTCGTCGGCGCGACCACCGAGAACCCGTCGTTCGAAGTCAACTCGGCGCTGCTGTCGCGCGCGGCGGTGCACGTGCTAGAGCCGCTCGCGGCGGCCGACTTGGGCGTGCTGCTGGACCGCGCGGCGCGGGCACTGGCCGCGCCGCCGATCGACGCCGCGGCGCGTGAGCGCCTCGTCGAGTTCGCCGACGGCGACGGGCGGCGGCTGGTCAACGCCGTCGAAGCCGTCGTTGCTGCGAACGCCGGTGCGGCGACGATCGGCGAAGCGCAGTTGCAGTCGGCGCTCGGCCGGCTGCTGCGCCGCGGCGACAAGGGCGGCGACGTCTACTACGACACGATCTCGGCGCTGCACAAGTCGGTGCGCGG
>CBDUBX010000422.1:0-2273 GCA_965365495.1 uncultured Burkholderiales bacterium | reverse complement strand
TCGAGCTCGAGCCAGTCCTCTTCGAGCCACGCGTGGTCCTGCTGCAGGCGGCGGATGTGCGCCAGCAGCTCGGGTGTCGCGTCGCGCAGCAGCCGCGGAAAGACGACGCCTTCCTCGGCGTCGTGGTGGTCGCGTGCGACGCGGTGGAAGAAGCGGCACGCGTCTTTCGCCCACGCGGCGATCTGCGTCTCGTCGCCGCCGTCGGCCATCGCCTGCACCATCCGTTCGAGGTCGACGAGGTGCTGCACGATCTGGCGGTGCGTCGGGTCGAGCGTCGTCGACGCGGGCAGCGGCGGCACCGTTGCCACCGTCGGCCGCAGCGGGCGGGAAGGGCGGTTCGCAGGGGTCGGCATGGTGCGGGTCCGAAGGGTGCGGGACCATTCTTCGGCGCGCCGCCGGTGCAGTGTTGTGCGAGATCAAGGCGTGCCGAGATTGCCGATCGCGCCGCCGCCGGCGCGTGCGATGCGGTCGTCGCGCTCGGGTACAACGCGGCCTCTTCTGTTCCGCGTCCCACCGGAGGACCGCATGGCCGCCGCCCCCGCCGCACCCGTCGCCGCCGATGGCGCGTCGTTCGACGCCGTCGTCGTCGGCGCCGGCATTTCGGGGCTCGTCGCCGCGTACCGGCTGCACTGCGCCGGCGTGCGCGTGCTCGTCGTCGACGCCGCCGCCGCGCCCGGTGGCGTGATCGGCAGCGTGCGCCGCGACGGCCACCTCTACGAACGCGGCCCGAACAGCGCGCTCGACACGACGCCGCGCATCGGCGAGCTCGTCGCCGAGCTCGGCCTCGCGCCGCGGCTGGCGTGGGCGTCGGCGGCGTCGAACCGGCGCTACGTCGTGCGCGACGCCCGGCTCGTGCCGCTGCCGATGTCGCCGCCGGCGTTCGTCGCAACGCCGCTTTTTTCCGCCGGCGCCAAGGCGGCGCTGCTGCTCGAGCCGTTCAAGCGCCGCGGCGACCCGGCGCACGAGGAGTCGATCGCCGCGTTCGTTCGCCGCCGCCTCGGCGCGGAGTTCCTCGACTACGCGATCGACCCGTTCGTCGCCGGCATCTACGCCGGCGACCCCGAGCAGATCTCGGTGCCAGCGGCGTTTCCGAAGCTGCACGCGCTCGAGCAGCGCTGGGGCAGCCTGATCAAAGGCCAGATCCGCGGCGCGAAGGAGCGGCGCGCGAAGCAGGAGACGGCGAAGAACACCGCCAAGAGCTTCTCGTTCGACGCCGGCATGCAGACGTTGACCGACGCGCTGGCCGCGGCGGTCGGCGGCGTGCAGCTCGGCACGCGCGTCGTCGCGATCGACCGCGACGCCGATGGCAGCTATGCGCTGCGCGCGGCGGTCGGCGGCGAAGTCGGCGACGGCGCGACGCGGAGCTGGCGCGCGCGCCACGTCGTCGTCGCGGTCGCTGCCGACGCTGCGGCCGCGCTGGTGCGGCCGCACGCGCCCGACGCCGCGGCGGCAATGGCGACGATCGACTATGCGCCGGTGGCCAGCGTCGCTTCCGCCTACGCGCGCGCCGACGTCGCGCACCCGCTCGACGGCTTCGGCTGCCTGCTGCCGGCGCGCGAACGGCGGCGCGTCCTCGGCGTGCTGTTCTCGAGCAGCATGTTCGACGGCCGCGCGCCGGCCGGCGACGTGCTGCTGACGACGTTCGTCGGCGGCAAGCGCCAGCCCGACCTGCCGGCGCAGACCGACGACGAGATCGGGTCGATCGTCGACGCCGAGCACCGCGCGCTGCTCGGCGCGCGCGCCGCGCCGCGCTGGCGCGCGGTGACGCGCTGGCCGCGCGCGATCCCGCAGTACACGCTTGGCCACCTCGGCCGCGTCGCGCGCGCCGTTGCGGTCGAGCAGGCGCTGCCCGGCGTGCACCTGCTCGGCAGCTGGAAGGGCGGCGTGTCGGTCGGCGACTGCATTCAGAACGGCCACGAGGTCGGCGTGCGCGTCGCCGCGCAGCTGCGCGGCGCGGCAGCGACGGCGCCGGCCGACGCGCGCACGTCGGCAGCGGTCTGACGGCGCGCCGCGCCGGTGCCGACGACCACCCGCGATGGCGCTCGACCCGGGCACCGCGACGGCGGTCGGCCTCGCTGCGGCGGCGCTGTGGCTGCTGCCGGCGGCGCGCCGGCCCGCGGCGCGGCCGTGGCTCGTCGCGGGACTCGCGGTCGTCGCGTTCGGTATCGGGCTGTGGTCGCTGCCGCTGTCGGCGGCGGGTGGCGGCGGCTGGAATTGGCGCGGCGCGGCGCTGGGCCTGGCCGGCACCGCGGCGCTCGCGCTGTGGCTGCACC
>CBDUBX010000421.1:0-2286 GCA_965365495.1 uncultured Burkholderiales bacterium | reverse complement strand
AGCCCGATGATCGCGGGGAAGAAGATCGGGATCGTCAGCAGCAGCACCGACAGCTCGTCCATCAGGCAGCCGAGCGCGAGGTAGAAGACGACGACGATGGTGACGACCGTCCACGGCGACAGCCCGCTGCCCTGCACCAGCGACGCCAGCTGCGCCGGCACCTGCGTCAGCGCCAGCGCCGAGTTCATCAGGTCGGCGCCGAGGAAGATCATGAAGATCATCGCCGACGCCTGCGCGGTGGCGTAGAAGCAGTGCTTGAACTTGGCCCACGTCATCTCGCGTTTGGCGAGCGCGGCGACGAAGGTCGCCGCCGCTCCGACCGCGGCGCCTTCGGTCGGCGTGAACTTGCCCGTGTAGATGCCGCCGAAGACGATGCCGAAGATGACGAAGATCGGCACCACGCCCCACAGCGCGCCGGCGTGCAGCACCGGTGCGTCGTCGTCGGTCGGCGCCTGTGCGGGAACGAGCCGCACGTACACCGCGATCGCGACGATGTAGCCGAGCATCGCGATGACGCCTGGGACGACCGCCGCGGCGAACAGCTTGGCGATGTTCTGCTCGGCGAGGATCGCGTAGACGACCAGCGGCACCGACGGCGGGATCAGGATGCCCAGCGTGCCGCCCGACGCCAGCGCGCCGGTCGACAGCCGGTCGCCGTAACCGTGGCGGCGCATCTCGGGCAGCGCAACCGACGTGATCGTCGCCGCGGTCGCCACCGACGAGCCGCAGATCGCGCCGAACGCCGCGCAGGTGACGACCGCGGCCATCGCCAGTCCGCCCTTGAACCGTGCCATCACCGCTGCGGCGACTTCGAACAGCGCGCGGCTGATGCCGCCCTGCGTCGCGAAGTTGCCCATCAGGATGAACAGCGGAATGACGCTGAGGTCGTAGCTCGCGAAGCGCGCGAACGCGTGGTGGTTGAGGAACGCGGCCAGCGGCAGCCACCCCGCCTGCGCGACGTAGCCAACGACGCCGGCGACGAACATCGCCACCGCGATCGGCGCGCGCAGCGCCATCAGCGCGATCATCACGACGAGGATCGCGAGCGTCAGCTGCAGCGGAGTCATCGCGCTGCGTCCTCGACGCCGAAGCCGCGCACCGCCTGCACGGTGGCGATCGCCGCGGTCAGTGCCAGCGGCGGCACCAGCCCGACGTAGACCCACCATTCGGGCAGGCCCATCATCATCGACGTCGACTGCGTCTGCCACGCACTGAGCCCGCCGAGCGCGGTGCGCCAGGTCAGCAGCGCCATCACCGCAGCGAGCGCCGCGGCGCCGAAGCGGTCGAGCCGATCGCGCGTGCGCGGCGTGGCGCGCACGGTGAAGAAGTCGACGATGATGTTGCCGCGCTGCGCCTGGCACCACGGCAGGAACAGCGCGATCGCCGCGCCGGCGACGTAGCCGGTGATCTCGAAGTCGCCGACGATCGTCCAGCCGGTCGTGTTGCGGCCGACGAGGCTGACGCAGGTCATCAGCGTGATCACCGTCAGCAGCGCGCCGGCTGCGATCGCGCAGGCCTTGGCGAGCAGGCGCAGCAGGTTCACGTGGCGGGTCGGCGGGCGAAGGTGGCGGGCGGGCGGCTCAATATTGTGTCGCCGGCAAGCGCACCGTCAGACCCTCCAAGTCGGCGGTGACGACGATCTGGCATGACAGGCGGCTCGTCGGCTCGCGCGGCGCCGCGGTCATCTCGAGCATCGCGTCCTCGTCGGCCGATCGCGGCGGCAGCCGGTCGGCCCATTCCGGCGCGACGACGACGTGGCACGTCGCGCACGACAGCACACCGCCGCAGTCGGCGGCGATGCCGTCGACGCCGGCGTCGACCGCGGCGCGCATCAGCGACTTGTCCAACGGCGCGGCGACGCACCGCGACGCGCCGCCGTCGGCGGCGTCGAACTGCACGGTGACCGTCGTCGCCATCGGCGTGTGCGTCAGTGGCGCGCGAGGTATTCGCGCCGCTCCCAATCGGCGGCGTCGGCGGCCTGCGCGTGGCGTGCGATCTCGTGGCGCTTGACGGTGTCGTAGACGTCGGCCATTTCGCTGCCGATGCCGTCGCGGACGACGTCGTCGGCGCGCAGCGCATCCAGCGCGTCGGCCAGCGACGCCGGCAGCGCCGGCGACCGGTCGTCGGTGTACGCCGCTTCGGTCGGTGGCCCCGGGTCGATGCGGCGGCGCAGGCCGTCGAGCCCGGCGATCGCCTGCGCGGCGATCGCGAGGTGGGGGTTGGCCATCGGTTCGCCGACGCGGTTCTCGATCCGCGTCGCCGCGTCGCCCGGCGCGCCGACGACGC
>CBDUBX010000420.1:0-2293 GCA_965365495.1 uncultured Burkholderiales bacterium | reverse complement strand
GCCGACGCCGAACTGGCCGATCAGGTTGGCGTCCTTCTTCTTGTCGCCTTCGAGCGCGGCCATGAACTCGCGCGTGCCGCTCTTGGCGATCGTGCCGAGGTGGGCGACGGCCTCGTCGGCGCTCATGCCGATGCCGTTGTCGCGCACGGTGACCGTCTTCGCCGCGGCGTCGTACCAGACGCGGATCTCGAGGTTGGGCTCGTTCTCGAACAACGCTGCGTCGTCGAGCGCCTCGAAGCGCAGCTTGTCGCACGCGTCGGACGCGTTGGAGACCAGCTCGCGCAGGAAGATCTCCTTGTTCGAGTACAGCGAATGGGTGACGAGGTGCAGGATCTGCTGCACCTCGGCCTGGAACGACAGGGTTTGCTTGTCCATGGGGCGACGGTTGGATAGACGAAAAGGGGTGCGCGGCGACACCGCAGCGCGGCCGAGGTTTGGCGCGGTCCGCGCGGCCGCGCGGACGGGGCGGGCCGCGCGGCCACAAGCCGGCCGGCGCGACGGCGAACATGAGGGTCTTCGCCGGCGATTCAAGCCCGGCCGGGGCCGTTCAGCGGCAGCGAGCGCTGGCCGGGTGACCGCAGGCGATGAATCTGGCGACGGCGGGCGTGTCGGCGTAGTCGTGCGCGCCGAGCGGATTCTCGACCCAGCCGAACCAGGTCGATCGGTTCGAAACCAGCACGTCGGCGACCGTCAGCGGGCCGGCGAGCGCGTCGATCGCCGACCCGCGCAGGCGGTACGCGAGCAGGTCGTTGGGGTCGGTGAACGCGACCACCTGCAGCGCGGCGAGCGTCGGTCGGTCGACCGCCGCCACGCGCACCCGCGCTGCGGCGAGGTCGCGCAGCACCGACACCGCTGCATCGACCGGCGGCGACGCGGCGGCGGCGACCCCGGCGCCGCCGCCGCGAGCGACGTCGGGCGGGTCGGCCAGCGCCAGGATCGGCCACTGGTTGGCCTGCATGTACACCGCGGCCAGCCGCGTCGCCAGCCGGTCGACGGCGGACTTCTCGGTACTGCCCGCCGGCGCGTCGAGCATCGCGCGCAGCGCGTCGAAGACGATCTTGCTGCCCAGGCTGCTGGACACGACGACGAGCGGTCGCGCGGTCGCCGCGTCGCCCGGGCCGTCGGCGCCGGCGATCGCCGTCAGCGCGTCGACCATCGACTGGCGGATCGCATCGCGCCGGCCCTGATAGGCGAGCGCGTCGGCGAGGCAGTCGTTGAGCAGCCGGTCCTTGAGCCGGCCGTTCAGCTCGGCGCGCACCGGCCGGCACGCGGCGGCGTCGCCGACGCGGCAATCGTTGGCCTCGGCGGCGGTCGCGTCGTAGGCCAGCCGCTCCTTCAGCGGCTGGGTCATCGCGCCCCATTCGACGCCGCGGTAGTGCACCTCGTAGCCGGCGATCCGGCCGCCGGGGCGGTCGTGGACGATGACGGTGGGCACCGCGTCGAACGTCTTGGGCTGCGGAGCCGGCGCCGCCGGGCGGACGTGCGCGCCCACCGCGGTGCCGAGCGCGTCGATCGCCGCGTCGGCCCAGCCGTCGGGCTGGCTGCACATGCCGTGGACGAGCACCACGTCGAGCGGATTCGCGCCGAGGAAATCGGCGACGCCGCGGAACGTCGTGCGCTCGCCGACGACGACGCCGTCGCAGTACGGCGTGCTGCAGCCCGCAGCCAGCGCGGCCGCGGCGCCGGCGAAGACGACCCTGGCGAAGCCGGCGACGCCGCCGACGCCGCGGTGCGGCGGCCGCCGCCGTGCGCCGCGCCGCATCGCCGCGCCGCGGTCAGCGCGCCAGCTGGCGCTCCAGCGCATCGAGCACCTCGTAGCACGGCAGCACCTGCGCGACGCTGGCGTTCGGCTCGCGCCGCTCGCGGATCGCGGCGAAGAACTCGCGGTCCTGCAGCTCGATGCCGTTCATCGACACGTCGACGCGCGAGACGTCGATCTTCTCGTCCTTGCCGTTGACGAGGTCGTCGTAGCGAGCGATGTAGGTGCCGGTGTCGCCGATGTAGCGGAAGAAGGTGCCGAGCGGGCCGTCGTTGTTGAAGCTCAAGGAGAGCGTGCAGATCGCGCCGCTGGCGGCTTCGAGCTGGATGCTCATGTCCATCGCGATGCCGAGCTGCGCGTGGATGGGCCCCTGCAGCGCGTTGGCGCGGACGATCGGGCTGCGCGTCTGGTAGGCGAACAGGTCGACGGTGTGCGCCGCGTGGTGCCACAGCAGGTGGTCGGTCCAGCTGCGCGGCTGACCGAGCGCGTTCATGTTGGTGCGGCGGAAGAAGTAGGTCTGCACGTCCATCTGCT
>CBDUBX010000419.1:0-2296 GCA_965365495.1 uncultured Burkholderiales bacterium | reverse complement strand
GCCGAGACGTGGACGGTCGCGCAGGTCGGCGACGAGGGCATCGACCGGCTGGCGCTGGAGGCGGTCGCCGAGGTGTGCGGCACGTGGAACGCCAAGACGGGGGCCGACCGCTGCGCCGCGATCAACGGCTGGCTGGCGCTGGCGCCGGATGCGCGCGCGGCACGGCTGTCCGAAATCTTTAGCGTATTCGCGACCGCCAAGGGCGATCTGCGCAGCGACTGGCACGGCAATACCGCCCTGCGCGGGGCGAGCGACCATGCGGTGCGGCTGCACGAGCGGCTGGGCGCGATCATGGCGACGGCGGCGGGCATGCGCGCCGCCGACCGGCTGGCGGACGGGCTGGAGGTCGGCCGCGCCTTCGCCCGCGCGATGGCGCGGCGCAAGCGGCGCGAGGGGCTGGTCGATTTCGACGACCTCATCCGCATGACCGCCGACCTATTGAAGACGCCGGGCCGCGCGGAGTGGATCCGCTACAAGCTCGACGCACGCATCGACCACATATTGGTCGACGAGGCGCAGGATACGAACATCGCGCAGTGGGAGATCGTCTGGGCGCTGGCGGAGGAGTTCTTCGCGGGCGCCGGCGCGAGCGATCCCGAGTGCCGGACGCTGTTCGTGGTCGGCGACTACAAGCAGGCGATCTACGGGTTCCAGGGCACGTCGCCGGAAAATTTCTCGGGCGCAAAGGCGCGGTTCTTCGAGGCGGCCGCGCGCGCCGCGCGGCCGTTTGCGGATGTCGCGATCAGCGACAACTACCGGTCGTCACCGCCGATCCTGCGCGTGGTGGATGGCGTCATCGCCGGCATCGGTCCCGAGGCGCTGGGGCTGGCCGACGGCGCGCCGGCGCATCGCGCGGCGGCGGCGGGGACGCCGGGGCGGGTGGTGCTGTGGCCGCTGGTCCCGCAGCCCGCCGACGAGGCGGAGGGCGAGACGGGCGAGGAGGGCTGGATCGACAGCGCCACCCGCACGCTGGCCGACCGGATCGCGCAGACCGTGCGCGGCTGGATCGACGACGGGATCGACGGCGCCGAGGTGCACCCGCGCGACGTGATGGTGCTGGTGCGCAAGCGCACCGACCTCGCCGGCCTGGTCGTCTCGCGGTTGCAGGCGCGCGGCGTCGCGGTCGCCGGCGTCGACCGGCTGCGCCTGCGCGTGCCGATCGCGGTGCAGGATCTGGTCGCGGCGGCGCGGTTCGCACTGCAGCCGCTCGACGATCTCAGCCTGGCGAGCCTGCTCGTCTCGCCGCTGCTGGGCTGGAGCCACGACGAGTTGATCGAGCATGGCTGGCGGCGCGACGCGGACGGGCGGTCGGGCCCCCTGTGGGCGCACCTGCGCGCGCGGGTGGCGGCGGGTGCGCTCGCCGCGGAACGCATCGCGCCGCTGTACGAGCTGCTCAATATGGCGGGCAACGTGACGCCGCACCGGTTTTTCGAGAATATCCTGTCGGGGCCGATGCGCGGGCGCGCGCGGCTGCTCGGCCGGCTGGGCAACGCCGCGCGCGACCCGATCGAGGAACTGGTGTCGAAAGCGCTCGACTATCAGACGCGCGAGGGGGCGTCGCTGCACGGCTTCGTCGCGGCGTTCGACCGCGGCGACGTGGAGATCAAGCGCGAGCTCGACAATGAGGTGGACGAGGTGCGGGTGATGACCGTGCACGGGTCCAAGGGGTTGCAGTCGCGCATCGTCATCCTCGCCGACGCGGCGGGCGACCCGGCCGCGAACAAGGAGCGCGGCGCCGAGTGGCCGGGCGACGCGGGGCCGGTACCGCTGCTGCCGATCAGGCAGGCGGAACGACCCGAGGTGCTGAGCCGCGTCGCCGAGGCGCTGACCGCCAAAGAGATGCAGGAGCATTGGCGTCTGCTGTATGTGGCGATGACCCGCGCGGAGCGGATGCTGTTCGTGAGCGGAACGCTCGGCAGGCGCGCGGCCGACGAAGTGCCGCCGCCGAGCAGCTGGTACGCCGCGATCCAGCCGGTGGTCGAGGCGCTGGGCGAGGGCTGGCAGCCGACGCCGGGTGGGGTGTGGAACGCCGAATGCGCCTATGTCGTGCGGGGCACCGAGCCGCGTCGGCTGCAGCGGCCGGCACCGCCACCCGCGCCGATGCTGCCCGATTGGGTACGCGCGGGCGCGCCCGACGAGCCGCGCCCGCTCAAACCTCTGGCGCCTTCCGCGCTGGGCGAGGCCGAGGCGCTGATGGTGCCGCAGGCGCCGGCCGCGCCGCTGGCGCCTGGGCAGGCGGCAGAGCGCGGTGTGCTGATGCACAGCCTGTTCGAGCGGCTGCCGCCGGTGGCGGCAA
>CBDUBX010000418.1:0-2296 GCA_965365495.1 uncultured Burkholderiales bacterium | reverse complement strand
CCGGCCTCGTAGGCCTCGCGCCAGCGCAGCGCGCAGACGCACCAGCGGTCGCCGGGGCGCAGCCCGCGGAAGCGCGACGCCGGCCGCGGCGTGATCAGGTCGTTGCCGCGCTCCATCTCGAAGTTCAGAAACGCGACCGTCACCCGCGCGCAGACGACGTGGCGGCCGGCGTCGCCGGCGTCGGCGGTGCAGCAACCGTCGCGCCGCCAACCGGTCAGCGGGTCGTAGCCGCACGGCTGCAGCGCCGCGCCGAGAACGTTGGTGGCGGCCGGCGCCGACATCGCGTCACGGCCGCGGCGGCGTCGGTCGCAGCGGCGGAGCGGACGCCGCCGCGCTCGGCGCCGGCACCAGGCTGCCCGAGCGGAACAGCGCCATCGCCGAGCCGACGAGCCCCGCGACCTCGCTGACGTTGCCCGGGACGATCATCGTGTTGTTCTTCTTCGCAAGTTCGGCGAACGCGTCGACCGCGCGTTCGGCGACGCGCAACTGCACCGCCTGCTCGCCGCCCGGCTGCTCGATCGCCTGGGCGATCTGGCGGATCGCGCCGGCGGTCGCATCGGCGACGGCGGTGATCGCCGCCGCCTCGCCGAGCGCCTTGTTGATCTGGGCCTGTTTCTCGCCTTCGCTGCGCGCGATGAAGGCTTCGCGCTCGCCGGTGGCGATGTTGATCTGCTCCTGGCGCCGGCCCTCGCTGGCGGCGATCAGCGCGCGTTTCTCGCGCTCGGCGGTGATCTGCGCCTGCATCGCGCGCAGGATCTCGGCCGGCGGCGTGAGGTCCTTGATCTCGTAGCGCAGCACCTTCACGCCCCAGTTCGTCGCCGCCTCGTCGAGCGCGTTGACGACGGTGGCGTTGATCAGCTCCCGCTCCTCGAACGTCTTGTCGAGCTCCATCTTGCCGATCACGCTGCGCAGCGTCGTCTGCGCGAGCTGCGTGATCGCGACGATGTAGTCGCTCGACCCGTAACTCGCGCGCATCGGGTCGGTGACCTGGAAGTACAGGATGCCGTCGACCTGCAGCTGCGTGTTGTCCTTCGTGATACACACCTGGCTCGGCACGTCCAGCGGCACCTCCTTCAGCGAATGCTTGTAGGCCACGCGGTCGACGAACGGCACGACGAAGCTTAAGCCGGGGCTCAGCGTGCGGTCGTACTTGCCGAGCCGCTCCACCACCCAGGCGTGCTGCTGCGGCACGATCTTCAGCGTGCGCGCGACGAAGATCACCGCGACGACGGCGACGACGATCGCGATTTCCATTCCGGTCTACCCCGCGTTGCGCGGCGCGAGCCGCAGTTCGTTGCCGTCGAGCGCGACGATCACGTGGTCGCCGGGCACGGCGGGCCCGTCGCCGGCCCAGCGCGCCGACCACGCCGAACCGCGGTAGTGCACACGCGCCGAGCCGTCGGCGGCCCATTGCGCAACGTGCACGCGCTGGCCGATGTCGATCTGCACGTCGCGGTTGCGTTCGGACGGCGGCGGCGCCGGCCGGCGCCCGCGGTGCAGGTGCCACGCCAGCGTCGTGCCGGCGCCGACCACCGCGCCGACGACGATCTGCACCGCGCCGGCGGCGCCGGCGTGCGCGGCCAGTGCACCGGCCGCGCAGCCCAGCGCCAGCATCAGCAGGTACAAGGTGCCGGTGGCGAGCTCGGCGGCGACGAGCACGCCGGCGAGTACCCACCACGTGTGCGACGCGCTCCATTCCATGCGGCGCACTCTACACAACGCGCGCCGCGGCCTGCGAAGCCCGTTGCCGCGCGCGGCGCGTGCGCGCAGCATCCGCAACGCGCAACGTGCATGCCGAGCGGTGGCCGCCCCGCGCAGTGCCCCGGATCACGGCCCTACACTCGCACGCCGCCCCTTCGTCGTCGAGCCGCGATGCTGCGCTTTCGCTTTCCCATCGTCATCATCGACGAGGACTTCCGCTCCGAGAACACCTCGGGCTTCGGCATCCGCGCGCTCGCCGAGGCGATCGAACGCGAGGGCTTCGAGGTGCTGGGCGCCACCAGCTACGGCGACCTGGCGCAGTTCGCGCAGCAGCAAAGCCGCGCCAGCGCCTTCATCCTGAGCATCGACGACAACGAGTTCCAGGGCGGCCCCGAGCTCGAACCGGCGGTGCTGAACCTGCGCAAGTTCATCACCGAGATCCGCTTCAAGAACGCCGACATCCCGATCTACATCTACGGCGAGACGCGCACGAGCCAGCACATCCCGAACGACATCCTGCGCGAGCTGCACGGCTTCATTCACATGTTCGAGGACACGCCGGAGTTCGTCGCCCGGCACATCATCCGCGAGGCCA
>CBDUBX010000417.1:0-2305 GCA_965365495.1 uncultured Burkholderiales bacterium | reverse complement strand
AGCGATCGGGAATGCAGGTGGTGCGCGCGGTCGGTGGCCGCGCGCCGCTGCACCTGACATCGGTCGGCAAGCTGTTCCTCGCCGACGACGACCCTGCGCGGGTGCGCGCCTATGCCGTGCGCACCGGCCTGGCCGGGCACACGCGCAACAGCATCACCGAGGTTGCGCGGCTCGAACGCGAACTGGCAGCGGTGCGCGCCCGCGGCCACGCGCGCGACGACGAAGAACTCGAGCTCGGCGTGCGGTGCATCGCCGCCGGCATCCACGACGACCAGGGCCGGCTGGTCGCAGGGCTGTCGCTGTCGGCGCCTGCCGACCGGCTCGACCCGGCCTGGCTCGACCGCGTCGTCCACACCGCGACGCAGATCTCGCAGGCGCTCGGCTATCGCGGCGCTTGAGCCGCCGGTGTCACCGGCGCGGCGACCGCCGTCGGGATGATCGACGACTCGGCGATCCACTTGCGCAGCCGCTCGGCGTCGCCGATGCGCGAATACTTGCCGGCCGAGTCGAGCAGCACCATGATCAGTTCGCGCCCGGCGAGTTTGGTCTGCATCACGACACAGCGCCCCGCCGCGGCGATGTAGCCGGTCTTCTGCAGCCCGATCTCCCAGTCGGGGTTGCGCACCAGCCCGTTCGTGTTGCGGAACTGCGTGGCGCGGCTGCCGACCGGAACGACCGCTTCCTGCGCCGTCGACAGCTCGCGGATGATCGGGTGCTCGTAGGCGGCGCGGACGAGCAGCGCCAGATCGCGCGCGCTCGACTGGTTCGCGCTCGACAGCCCGGTCGGCTCGACGTAGCGGCTGTCGTTCATCCCGAGCGCCCGCGCCTTGCGGTTCATTGCGATGACGAACGCTTCGAGCCCGCCGGGGTAGGTGCGGCCGAGCAGGTGCGCAGCGCGGTTCTCCGACGCCATCAGCGCCAGGTGCAGCATCTCGGCGCGCGACAGCTCGGTACCCGCGCGCAGCCGCGAGCTGCTGCCGGCGGTGGCGTCGACGTCGTCCTGCGTCACCGCCAGCATCTCGTCGAGCGGCAGCTGCGCCTCGGTGACGACGAGTGCCGTCATCAGTTTCGTGATCGATGCGATCGGCAGCACCGCGTGCGGGTTCTTGCTGAACAGCACTTCGTCGGTGTGCTGGTCGACGACGAGCGCGACGCTCGACGTGAGCTCGAGCGCGTCGGGCGTGCTGCGCAGGCCGTAGATCTCGCCGAACGACGGCGCCGCGGGCACGAAACGCACCGTCGCGCGGCGCGACTGGATCCGGCTCTTCGCGCTGCGCGACGGCGACTTCGCCTTCAGCGCTTGGCGGTTGCGTGCCGAGGGCGACGACTTGTTCGCTGCCGCGCGCGACTTCGTCGCCTTGGCGACGCGCGTCGGCTTGGCCTTGGCCTTGGCCGCCTTGTTCGACCTGGCGACCGGCCGCGACTTCGACGCCGCGTCGACCTGGACGGGCGCAACGCCGATCGCCAGCGCGACCGCCACGACGCTGCCGCAGCGTGCCAGCCAGCGGCGTGTCGTCTCGAACAGTCGCGCCATCGTCACCCTTTCGCCCCGGCCGTCCCGCGACGAGTCTAGGGCAGCCGAAAAACTCGCGCAAGATCAAACGCTTGCGAAATCAATCTCAAGCTGTTCCTGCGCTGGGCGACGGCTACCCCTGGGCGGCAATGCGGTCGGCGGCGACGTGCAGCTTGTTCAGCGCGGCGAGATAGGCCTTGGCCGAGGCGACGACGATGTCGGGGTCGGCCCCGACGCCGTTGACGACCCGGCCGCCGAGCTGCAGCCGCACCGTGACTTCGCCTTGCGATTCTGTGCTGCCCGACGTGATCGCATTGACCGAATAGAGCACCATCTCGGCGCCACTTCGGACCTTCGATTCGATCGCCTTCAAACACGCGTCGACCGGGCCGTTGCCGTCGCTGTCGACATGGTGCTCGACGTCGCCGGCGGCGAACGCCAGCGTCGCGTGCGGCCGTTCGCCGAGACCCGACTGCTGCGTCAGCGCGAGCAGGCGGTATTGCTCGTGCTCGGGCGTGACGCTCTCGTCGCCGACGAGGGCGATGATGTCCTCGTCGAAGATCTCGCTCTTGCGGTCGGCCAGGTCCTTGAATCGCGCGAACGCGGCGTTGACCTCGGCTTCCGATTCGAGCTCGACGCCGAGCTCCTGCAGCCGCTGCTTGAAAGCGTTGCGCCCCGACAGCTTGCCGAGCACGATGCGGTTGGTCGTCCATCCGACGTCCTCGGCGCGCATGATTTCGTAGGTGTCGCGCGCCTTCAGCACGCCGTCCTGGTGGATGCCGCTGGCGTGGG
>CBDUBX010000416.1:0-2310 GCA_965365495.1 uncultured Burkholderiales bacterium | reverse complement strand
TGTCGGCCTGCTCGCGGATCGCCATCGTCAGCGGCAGCGCGCCGAGGTAGTCGACCTTGTACTCGCCGGCCATGCGCCGGCCGCCTTCGGCGCCGAACACGTGCTCGCTGTGGCCGCAGTTCGGGCACGTGTAGACGGCCATGTTCTCGACGATGCCGAGGATCGGCACGCCGACCTTCTCGAACATCTTCAGCCCCTTCTTGGCATCGAGCAGCGCGATGTCCTGCGGCGTCGTGACGATCACCGCGCCGGTCAGCGGCACGCGCTGCGACAGCGTCAGCGCGATGTCGCCGGTGCCCGGCGGCATGTCGACGAGCAGGTAGTCGAGCTCGCGCCAGCGCGTCTGGTGCAGCAGCTGGTCGAGCGCCTGCGTGGCCATCGGCCCGCGCCAGACCATCGCCTGGTCGGGCTCGATCAGAAAGCCGATCGACATCACCTGCACGCCGTGGTTCTCGAGCGGCTCAATCGTCTTGCCGTCGTCGCTCTCGGGACGGCCGTCGAGGCCCATCATCATCGGCTGGCTCGGGCCGTAGATGTCGGCGTCGAGGATGCCGACCGACGCGCCCTCGGCGGCCAGCGCGAGCGCCAGGTTCACCGTCGTCGTGCTTTTCCCGACGCCGCCCTTGCCCGACGCGACGGCGACGATGTTCTTCACGCCGGCGAGCAGCGGCACGCCGCGCTGCACCGCGTGCGCGACGACCTTGGTCGCGATCTCGACGCTGACGTTGGCCACGCCCGGCACGCCACGGGCCGCGGCGACGATCGCGCGGCGCAACTCGGCATGACGGCTCTTCGCCGGGTAGCCGAGCTCGAGCTGCAGCGACACGTCGCCGCCGGCGTCGATGCGCAGGTTCTTCAGCTGCTTGGTCGAGACGAAGTCGCGGCCGGTGGCCGGGTCGACGACGGTTCGCAGCGCGTCGAGCAGCGCGGCTTCGGTGGGGGCGGCGGTGGACATGGGCCGGTTCCGACGTCGGGTGTCGACGCCGCATGGTCAGCAACGGCGCGCGAGTCTAGCCGCGGCCCCTGCCGCAACCCGCCGGCAGGGGATTCGCCGGGCCGCGGCGCGCGCTGCGGCGGCGGACCCGGCTCCTAGAATTCGGCATGCCGCGCCGCTTGTTCGTCACGACCGCCCTGCCCTACGCCAACGGGCCGTTCCATATCGGCCACGTGATGGAGTACATCCAGGCCGACACCTGGGTGCGGCTGCAGCGGATGCTCGGTCACGAGGTGCGCTTCGTCTGCGCCGACGACGCGCACGGCGCGCCGATCATGATCGCCGCCGAAAAGGCCGGCACGACGCCGCAGGACTTCGTCGCGCAGATCGCCGCGACCCGGCCGCCGATCCTCGACGGCTTCGCGGTCGCGTTCGACCACTGGCACAGCACCGACGCGCCCGAGAACCACGCGCTGGCGCAGGACATCTACCGCGCGCTGCGCGCCGCCGACCTGATCGACGTGCGGCGCGTCGAGCAGTTCTACGACCCCGAGAAGGGGATGTTCCTGCCGGACCGCTTCGTCAAGGGCGACTGTCCGAACTGCAAGAGCCCCGACCAATACGGCGACAACTGCGAGGTCTGCGGCGCGGTCTACGCGCCGACCGACCTCGGCCGGCCGGTGTCGGCGCTGACCGGCGCGACGCCGGTGCTGCGCGCCAGCGACCACCACTTCTTCCGCCTGTCCGACCCGCGCTGCGTGGCGTTCCTCGAGGAATGGACCCAGGACGGACGGCTGCAGACCGAGGTCGCGAACAAGGTGCGCGAGTGGTTCGCTCGCGACGACGCCGGCCGCGTCGCGCTCGGCGACTGGGACATCAGCCGCGACGCGCCGTACTTCGGCATCGAGATCCCCGACGCGCCGGGCAAGTACTTCTACGTCTGGCTCGACGCGCCGGTCGGCTACCTCGCATCGCTGGCGCACCTGCTGGCGCGCGACGGCGTCGACCTCGACGCCTACCTGTCGGATCCGGCGGTCGAGCAGATCCATTTCATCGGCAAGGACATCGTCACGTTCCACACGCTGTTCTGGCCGGCGATGCTGAAGTTCAGCGGCCGCAAGGTGCCCGACCGCATCTACGTCCACGGCCACCTGACGGTCAGCGGCGAGAAGATGAGCAAGAGCCGCGGCACCGGCATCAGCCCGCTGCGCTACCTCGAGCTCGGCCTGGACCCCGAGTGGCTGCGCTACTACCTGTGCGCCAAGCTCAACTCGCGCGTCGAAGACCTCGACTTCGTGCCCGACGACTTCGTCGCGCGGATCAACGCCGACCTCGTCGGCAAGTACGTCAACATCGCCAGCCGCGCCGCGGGCTTC
>CBDUBX010000415.1:0-2318 GCA_965365495.1 uncultured Burkholderiales bacterium | reverse complement strand
CCGGCGCGCGCCGCCGGCGCCACCGGCCGCGCCGCCGCCGCGCGGCCGGCGGCGGCGTCGCCGCCGCCGGCCAGCCGCACCTGTGCGACCGCGCGCGGCCGCAGCGGCGCGTCGTCGCTGCGCGCGTTGACGAGGATCACTTCGAGCGGCGCGTCGTGTGGGCCGCGCGGCGGCGCGGCGGGGCGTGCGTAGCCGACGCCGAGCGCCGCGGCGTGGACCGCGGCCGACGCCAGCAGTGCGCCGTGCAACGTCGACCAGCGGTGGCCGCGCATCGCGTCGACCTGCGTCGGCGTCACGCGCCGGGCGGTTCGGCGCTCGCCGACCGCTGCGGGTCCGGGCCCGACACGCCGCCGGTTGCTGCCGTAGCGGCGCCGGACACGGCAGTCGCCGCCGTGTCGGGCCCGTCGCCCGGCCCGGCCGCTCGCCGCGCTTCGGCAGCGTCGCTACCGCCGGCGTCGCCGCCATCGTCCGCGTCGACGGCGATCGCCAGCGCCACGCCGCCGGCCACCGCGGATTCGTCGACGTCGTCGGCGTCGCCGGCCTCGGCATCGACGTCGACGTCGACGTCGTCGCCGTCGGCGGCCGCGATCGCGCCGTCGGTGTCGAGCCGTGCAGCGATCGCCGCGTGGACGTCGAGCGTCAGCAGGTCCAGCGACACGATCCGCGCCGCAAGCCGCGTGCCGCGCGGCAGGCCGTCGGTGCCCGGCAGCGCGAAGACCAGCGGCAGCGTCTCGGCGCGCACCAGGCCGCCCGTCATCACCGCGACGTCGAGCGTGTCGACGCGGTGCTGCTCGATCCAGCGCAGCGTCCAGTAGCGCTCGATCTGCCGCTGGAAGTTCTGGTACGCCGTCGCCGCGGCGTCGTAGGCCGAAATCACCGCGAACAGCGCCGCGTCCTTCGGCTTGAACGGCGCCGCCAGCGCCGCGGTGCGGCCGTGGCGCGCGCAGGCGAGCAGCTGCCACTGGTTGACGAGGTCGACGTAGCGCCGCAGCGGCGACGTGCTCCACGCGTACTGCGCGACGCCGAGGCCGGCGTGCGGCGCGGGCCTGGCGCCCATCCGCACCTTGATCCCCGGCGCCAGGCTCGCCTGGCTGCGGTAGATCGCCGGCACGCCGTGGTCGGCGAGCCAGCCGCCCCAGTGGCTGTTGGCGAGGATCATCGACTCGGCGACGATCAGGTCGAGCGGCGCGCCGCGCGCGCGCGGCGTGATCGTCACCGTCTCGTCGCCGGTCGGCTCGGCACGGCCGCGGCCGTCGGCGGCGGGGTCGGCGTCGGCGCCATCGGTCGCGGCGGCGAGGCGGAAGTCGTAGTCGGGCCGGCCGAAGCTCTCCGGCTTGCCGCGCACCTGCTCGCGACGCGACTTCAACGCCCGCGCGAAGCGGTACGCGAACGCCAGCTCGGCGGCGTGCGCGAAGCCGGCAGGCGCGCGGCCTTCGAGCGCGGCTTCGGTGACGACGCCGTCGAGCCGATCGTGGCGCAGGTTGGCCGCGATCGGCACGCGCTCGACGCGCGTTTCGGCGCCGAGCACGTCGAGCGTCGCCTCGTCGACGGTGAAGTAGACGCAGATCGCCGGCCGGTCGCCGCCGGCAGCGAGCGTGAAGGCGGCGACGACGTCGTCGGGCAGCATCGTGATCTTCCAGCCCGGCAGGTACACCGTCGACAGGCGGTCGCGCGCGATGCGGTCGAGCGGCGAGTCGGGTGCGAAGGCCAGCGCCGGCGCGGCGATGTGCACGCCGAAGACGACGCGGCCGCTGCCGAGCCCCTGCACCGACAGCGCGTCGTCGATCTCGGTGGTCGCGCTGTCGTCGATCGAGAACGCGGCCACCGGCGCCAGCGGCAGGTCGTCACCGACCGCTGCTGCCGGCGGCGCGGCGGGAAACCCGGTGCCGGCCGCGAAGTGCTCGAACAGGAAGCGCCGCCAGTGGAACTGGTACGGGCTCGTGATCGCGCCGGCGGCGACGAGCAATTCGAGCGGCGCGCGCTGCGCGCGTCGCGCGGCCTCGACGACGGCCTTGTACTCGGCGCCGTTCTTGTCGGGCTTGAACAGCACGCGGTACAGCTGCGAGCGCACCGGCTCGGGGCAACGGCCGGCGACCAGCTCGTCGGCCCACGCGTCGACCGCCGCGGCCTGCTGCTTCTTGCGCTCGATGCCGAGCAGCGCCGCCTTCACCGTCTCCTCGCTGGCCTTGCGGAACTGGCCGCGGCCGAGGCGGCGGAAGTAGTGCGGCGCGTCGAACAGCCGCAGCAGCGCCGCGGCCTGGGCGTCGACGCCGGCGTCGGCGCTGAAGTACTCGCGCGCCAGGTCGGCGAAGCCGAAG
>CBDUBX010000414.1:0-2330 GCA_965365495.1 uncultured Burkholderiales bacterium | reverse complement strand
ACGGTGCACGGCATCCGCGGCAAGTACCCCGAGCTCGCCGAGCAGCGCAAGCACGTCGGCAAGTTCTACTTCCGCCCGCCCGGCGGCGAGAGCTGGTGCGACGTGATCCTGCGGCTGCGCAGCATCGTCGAGATGATCACCCGCGAGTACCGCCGCGAGCGCGTGCTGATCGTCGCCCACCAGGTCACGGTGAACTGCTTCCGTTACCTGCTCGACCGGCGCACCGAAGCGCAGATCCTGGCGATCGACCGCGAGGCCGACGTGCCCAACTGCGGCGTCACGTCGTACGTCTACGACGCGCAAGCGGGGCTGCACGGCCAGATGGTGCCGCAGCTCGTGAACTTCGTGTCGCCGCTGGCCGCGGCCGGCGCGGCGATCACCGACGAGCCCGACGTGCCGGCGGCGCCGAAGGCGTGATGCCGGCCGCCGAGCGGTGATCGCGCTCGACGACGCCGCGCTGCGCGGCTGGCCGTTGCCGGTGCCGCACGGCGAGTCCGACAAGGAGGCGCGCGGCCGCGTCGTCGTCGTCGGTGGCAGCCGCGAAGTGCCCGGCGCGGTGCGGCTCGCCGCCGAGGCCGCGCTGCGCGCCGGTGCCGGCAAAGTGCTCGTCGCGACGGTGGAATCGGCGGCGATGGGCCTGGCGATCGCGGTGCCCGAAGCGCGCGTCGTCGGCCTGGCCGAAACCGCGTCGGGCGACATCGACCCGGCGGCGGTCGACGGTCTGGCCGGGCCGCTCGAGCGCGCCGACGCGCTGCTGATCGGTCCCGGCCTCGTCGACGACGCCGCCGGCGTCGCGCTGGCCGCGGCGCTGCTCGCCGCGCTGCCGGAACACGCCGCGCCGGCGGTCGTCCTCGACGCCGCGGCGATCGGCGCCGCGTGCGCGCCGCGCCGCACGGGCCTGGCGCTGCTCGTCACGCCGCACGCCGGCGAGATGGCGCACTGCCGCGCCTGCACCAAGGACGACGTGCAGGGCGACGCGGCGCGCCACGCCATCGACGCGGCGCGCGAATGGTCGTGCGTCGTCGCGCTGAAAGGGCCGCGCACGGTGATCGCCACCGCCGACGGCCGCGCGTGGTGCCACGAGGCGCACGAGGTCGGGCTGGCCACCGCCGGGTCGGGCGACGTGCTGGCCGGCGTGATCGCCGCGCTCGCCGCGCGTGGCGCGCCGCTCGAACAGGCCGCAGCGTGGGGCGTCGCGCTGCACGCGCGCGCCGGCGCGCGATTGGCGCGCCGCGTTGGCGAATTCGGCTATCTGGCGCGCGAGCTCGCCGCCGACGTGCCGTCGCTGCTCGACGGCTTCAATGCCGGCGCGGCCGACGCTGCGGAACCTTCGGGCGGCGTCGGAAGCGCGCGACGGTCGGCGCGGAATTGAACTGCTTCAAGGCGTCCACGGGTTTGCCCGTGGACCATCCATGAAGACAACGATGGCTTTCCGCGTGACGGGAGGCCGCCCGCTGAAACTCGGGAGGACCATGCGGATCGACAGCGCAGCCCGTCAACGCGGCATCGCCGGCAGCACGAAGCTGCTGTTCGTGCTCGCGCTGCTGATCGGCGTCGTCGCCGGCATCGGCACATACACCGCGGTCTACGCCCACGGCCTGTCGTACCTGAGCAGCGACCCGAAGGCCTGCGTCAACTGCCACATCATGCAGCCGCAGTACGAAGGCTGGCAGAAGTCGAGCCACCACGCGGTGGCCGGCTGCGTCGACTGTCACCTGCCGCACGGCTTCGTCGGCAAGTGGCTCGCGAAGGCCGAGAACGGCTACCACCACTCGGTGGCGTTCACGTTCCAGAACTTCGCCGAGCCGATCCAGATCAAGGGCAAGAACAGCCGCATCCTGCAGGACAACTGCATCGCCTGCCATCGCCAGATGGTGCACGAGGCGATGACCGCGCCCGGCCGGGATGACGAGGTGAACTGCGTCCATTGCCACCAGTCGGTCGGCCACGGCGAGCACGTCGGGCTGGGCGGTCCCGCATCGTGAGGAAGACGGAGATCCGAGAAGTGAACCTGATCGCAAGCATCCAGCGCCGCGCCGCGCAACGCGGCGTGTCCAACACCGTGCTGATCGGCCTGATCGTCGTCGTCGCGATCGTCGCGGCAGCGGTGACCGGGCTGCTGATGAACATCAACGAGCGCAAGACCGAGGAGCGCATGGCGCAGCGCGCGCCGCTCGTCGAGGTCACCGACGACACCGTCGATCCGGCGAAGTGGGGCGTCAACTGGCCCAAGCAGTACGACTCGTACCTGCTGACCGCGCAGGCCACGCGCACGCGCTTCGGCGGCCACGGCGGCAGCGAGGCGCTGCCCGAGCAGAAGATCGAGCGCG
>CBDUBX010000413.1:0-2344 GCA_965365495.1 uncultured Burkholderiales bacterium | reverse complement strand
GACGAGTCTCGGCTTTGGCGAGCCGACCGCGACGCTGATCGCCGAGCGGCTGGCGGTGTCGCTGCCGCTGGCGCTGCTGGCGATGGCGCTGACCGTGGTGCTGGCGTTGGCCGCGGGGCTGTACGCCGCGGCGCGCCACCGCCGCGCCGGCGACGTCGCGGTGATGGCCGCGACGCAGCTCGGCATCGCGGTGCCGAACTTCTGGTTCGCGATCCTGTTGATCCTGCTGTTCTCGGTGAAGCTGCAGTGGTTCGCCGCCGGCGGCTTTCCCGGGTGGAGCGAAGACGACGGCGGCGGCGTGGGGCCGGCGCTGCAGGCGCTGCTGCTGCCGGCGGTGGCACTCGCGGCGGTGCAGGCGGCGATCCTCGCGCGCGTCACGCGGTCGGCGGTGATCGACGTGCTGCGCGAGGACTATGTCCGCACCGCGCGAGCCAAGGGGCTGACGCGACGCCAGGCGCTGCTGCGCCACGTGCTGCGCAACGCATTGATTCCGGTGCTCACCGTTGCCGGGCTGCAGTTCGCCAACCTGATCACCGGGACGATCGTCGTCGAGAACGTGTTCGTGCTGCCCGGCATCGGCCGCCTCGTGTTCCAGGCGATCGGCAACCGCGACCTCGTGCTGGTGCGCGACGTCGTGATGCTGCTGGCGGCGACGGTCGTCGTCGTCAACTTCGTCGTCGACGTGCTGTATGCGGTCGTCGACCCCCGGCTGCGCCACGGATGACGGTGTTGCGACATCCGAGCCTGAGGCACCCCAGCTTCGCCGTCGGCGCGCTGCTGTGCGCGCTGCTCGTCGCCACCGCGGCGCTGTCGCTGGTGTGGACACCCTACCCGACCGCCGGCATCGACATCGCCAACAAGCTCGCGCCGCCCGACGCCGCGCACTGGCTCGGCACCGACAGCCTCGGCCGCGACATCGTCTCGCTGCTGATCGAAGGCGCGCGCAACAGCCTCGTGGTCGGCGTTGTCGCGGTCGGCATCGGCCTCGTCGCCGGCGTCGCGCTCGGCTGCCTGGCGGCGGCTCAGCGCGGCTTCGTCGACGAGGTCGTGATGCGCGCGGCCGACTTCACGTTCGCGTTTCCGGCGCTGCTCAGCGCGATCCTGCTGGCCGCGATCTACGGCCCGGGGCTGGCGACGAGCATCGCGGCGATCGCGATCTTCAACGTGCCGGTGTTCGCGCGCGTGGCGCGCGGCTCGGCGCGCGCGGTGTGGACGCGCGACTTCGTCACCGCGGCGCGCGCCGCCGGCAAGGGGCCGCTCGCGATCACCGTCGACCATGTCCTGCCGAACATCGCCGGCGCGCTGATCGTCCAGGCGACGATCTCGTTCGCGACGGCGATCCTCGCCGAGGCCGCGCTGAGCTACCTCGGCCTCGGCACGCAGCCGCCGCGGCCGAGCTGGGGGCGGATGCTCAGCGAAGCGCAGACGCTGATGTTCCAGGCGCCGCTGCTGGCCGTGTGGCCGGGGATGGCGATCGTCGCCAGCGTGCTCGGGCTGAACCTGCTCGGCGACGGGTTGCGCGACCTGCTCGATCCGAAGCTCGCGCGGTCGCGCTGAAAGCGCCGGCGGCGAAAACCGGCGACGATCCGCGGCATGGAGATCGATTTCGTTTCCGACGTCGCTTGCCCGTGGTGCGCGGTCGGCCTCGCGTCGCTCGACCGCGCGCTGACGGCGATCGGTCGCGACCTCGACGTGACGCTGCGCTGCGCGCCGTTCGAGCTCAACCCGACGCTCGGGGCCGACGGCGTCGACGCCGCCGACTACCTGAAGCGCAAGTACGGCCTGACCGACGCGCAGCTGGCCGCCAACCGCGACCGGCTGCACGCGCGCGGCGCCGACGTCGGCTTCGCGTTCGGTCCGCGGACGCGGGTGTGGAACACGTTCGACGCCCACCGCGTGCTGCACTGGGCCGGGCTGCCGGGTCAGCCGCGCGGCGCGCAGCACGCGCTGAAGCGCGAGCTGCTGCGCGCCTACCACGGCGACGGCCGCAACCCGGCCGACGAAGCGGTGCTCGCCGCCGCGGCGCAAGCCGCCGGGCTCGACGCCGACGCGGCGCGCGACGTCGTCCGCAGCGGCCGCCACGCCGACGACGTGCGTGACGCCGAGGCCGCGTGGCAGGCCGCCGGCATCGACGCGGTGCCGGCGGTCGTCGTCGACCGGCGCCGGCTGATCGCCGGCGCGCAGACGCCCGAGGTCTACGAGCAGGCGCTGCGGCGCATCGCCGGCGCCGGCTGAAGCGGCTGCGGCTATGCGCCGGCGCGGTGTGGCGCGGCGCACGGTCACCACGCGCCGGCGACGGTGTGGCGTCGGTGCGCCTCGATGGCCGCGCGGTTCCGCGCGCGGA
>CBDUBX010000412.1:0-2350 GCA_965365495.1 uncultured Burkholderiales bacterium | reverse complement strand
CGTGATCACCGAGCTCGAGTTCAAGAGCCTGGCGGCGCAGGGCTACAACCGCATCGCGCTGATCCAGGAGGCGTTCGCCGACCTCGAAACGCCGCTGTCGCTGTACCTGAAGCTCGTCGGCGGCGCGCCGTACGGGTTTCTGCTGGAAAGCGTCGTCGGCGGCGAGCGCTTCGGGCGCTATTCGTTCATCGGCCTGCCGGCGAAGACGCTGCTGCGCGTGCGCGGCTTCTCGACCGAGGTCGTTACCGACGGCGCGGTCGTCGAGTCGGCCGACGGCAACCCGCTCGACTTCATCGCCGAGTACCGGCAGCGTTTCAAGGTCGCGCTGCGGCCGGGTCTGCCGCGGTTCTGCGGCGGGCTCGCCGGCTACTTCGGCTACGACGCGGTGCGCTACATCGAGCCGAAACTCGCCGCGACGTGGAAGGACGGCGGCATCGACACGCCCGACATCGTGCTGCTGCAGTGCGAGGAGCTGGCGGTCATCGACAACCTGTCGGGGCGGCTGTACCTGATCGTCTGGGCCGACCCGGCGCGCCCCGAGGCGTGGTTCCAGGGCAAGCGGCGGCTCGCCGAGCTGGCCGACCGGCTGCGCTACAGCGTCACCGCGCCGGCGGTGCGGCGCGGGCCGTCGTATCCGGTGCAGCGCAGCTTCGCGAAGGACGACTACCTGCGCGCGGTCGAGCGTGCCAAGGACTACATCGCCGCCGGCGACATGATGCAGGTGCAGATCGGCCAGCGGCTGGCCAAGCGCTACACCGAAAGCCCGCTGTCGCTGTACCGCGCGCTGCGGTCGCTGAACCCGTCGCCGTACATGTATTTCTATGACCTCGGCGACTTCCAGATCGTCGGCGCAAGCCCCGAAATCCTGGTGCGCCAGGAGCGCACGGCCGACGGCGACGTCGAGGTCACGATCCGCCCGCTGGCCGGCACGCGGCCGCGCGGCGCGACCCCCGAGCAGGACCGCGCGCTCGAGCACGAGCTGTCGAACGACCCGAAGGAACGCGCCGAGCACCTGATGCTGATCGACCTGGCGCGCAACGACATCGGCCGCATCGCGAAGGTCGGCAGCGTCAAGGTCACCGAGCCGTTCGTCGTCGAGCGCTATTCGCACGTGATGCACCTGGTCAGCAACGTCGAAGGCGTGCTGCGCGACGGGCTGACGAGCCTGGACGTGCTGCGCGCGACCTTCCCCGCCGGCACGCTGACCGGCGCGCCGAAGGTGCGCGCGATGGAAGTGATCGACGAGCTCGAGCCGGTCAAGCGCGGCATCTACGGCGGCGCTTGCGGCTACCTCAGCTTCGCCGGCGACATGGACGTCGCGATTGCGATCCGCACCGGCATCGTCAAGGACAACGTGTTGTACGTCCAGGCCGCGGCCGGCGTCGTCGCCGACTCGGTGCCCGAGATGGAGTGGCGCGAAACCGAGCACAAGGCACGCGCGCTGGTGCGCGCCGCGGAGTTGGTCGAAGAGGGTTTCTGACGGGCTCGATGCGATCGCATCGGCATCGGCTGCGATGGTCCGGCCGGCGCACCAGGGGCAGATGACATCGGTGCCGGGTCGCAGGCGATCACCTCGCGCCGTGCGCGCCGTGCGCCGTCGCCCGGACGTCGGCCGACGATAATTGCCGCGCCTGCGCCATCCGCCGAGCGACCCGATGCTGTTGATGATCGACAACTACGACAGCTTCACCTACAACCTGGTGCAGTACTTCGGCGAGCTCGGCGAGGACGTGCGCGTCGTGCGCAACGACGCGATCGATGTCGCCGGCATCGCCGAGCTGCGCCCCGACCGGCTGGTGCTGTCGCCGGGGCCGTGCTCGCCCGCGGAAGCGGGCGTCTGCATCGACGCGATCCGCGCCTTCGCCGGGCGCGTGCCGATTCTCGGTGTGTGCCTCGGCCACCAGGCGATCGGCGCGGCCTTCGGCGGCCGCGTCGTGCGCGCGTGCACGCTGATGCACGGCAAGTCGAGCACGATCGCCGCCGACGGCCGCGGCGTCTTCGCCGGGCTGCCCGAGCGCTTCTCGGTCGTGCGCTACCACTCGCTGGCGGTGGAGCGCGCATCGCTGCCCGACGCGCTCGAGGTCAGCGCCGCGACCGACGACGGCGAGATCATGGGCCTGCGCCACCGCGAACTGGCGGTCGAAGGCGTGCAGTTCCACCCCGAGTCGATCCTCAGCGAGCACGGTCACGCGCTGCTCGCCAACTTCGTCCGCGCCGGCGCCCGGCCCCGCCCGGCCGCCTGATGCCCGCTCGATGACCCTTGCTGCCGCCATGCCGATCACCAATACCGAAGCCCTGACGCGCGTCATCGAGCACCGCGAGATCTTCCACGACGAGATGCTGGCGCTGA
>CBDUBX010000411.1:0-2364 GCA_965365495.1 uncultured Burkholderiales bacterium | reverse complement strand
CCGACGCGAGATAGACCTTGGCCGCGCCGGCCTCGCGCGCCATCTGCACGATCTCGCGGCTGGTCGTGCCGCGGACGATGCTGTCGTCGACGAGCAGAACGTTGCGACCGCGGAACTCCATGCCGATCGCGTTGAGCTTCTGGCGCACGCTCTTCTTGCGCACGTGCTGCCCCGGCATGATGAAGGTGCGGCCGACGTAGCGGTTCTTGACGAACCCTTCGCGGTACGGCTTGCCGAGGCGGTGCGCGAGCTGCATCGCGCTCGGCCGGCTCGATTCGGGGATCGGGATCACGACGTCGATCTCGTTGGGCGGCAGCGTCGAGATCACGCGCTGCGCGAGCGTCTCGCCGAGGTTCAAGCGAGCGTGATAGACCGAGACGCCGTCGAGCACCGAGTCGGGCCGCGCGAGGTAGACGTATTCGAAGATGCACGGGTTGAGCCGCGGCTCCGCGGCGCACTGGCGCGCGTGCAGCCGGCCGTGCAGGTCGACGAAGATCGCCTCGCCCGGGGCGACATCGCGCGCCAGCCGGTGGCCGGTGCCATCGAGTGCGACCGATTCGCTGGCCACCATGAAGGCGTCGGCGTCGCCGCTGCCCGCCGCGCGGCCATAGCACAACGGGCGGATGCCGTAGGGGTCGCGGAAGGCGAGCAGGCCGTGTCCGGCGATCAGCGCGACGACCGCGTACGAGCCGCGCACGCGGCGGTGCACTGCGGCCACCGCGGCGAACACGTGGTCGGGGGACAGCGGCAGGTCGCGCGCGACGTGCTCGAGCTCGTGCGCGAGCACGTTGATCAGCACCTCGGTGTCGCTTTCGGTGTTGATGTGGCGCCGGTCGACGTCGAACAGCTCGTCCTTCAGCGCCGCGGCGTTGGTCAGGTTGCCGTTGTGCACGAGCACGATGCCGTACGGCGCGTTGACGTAGAACGGCTGCGCCTCCTCTTCGCTGTAGGCGTTGCCGGCGGTCGGGTAGCGCACCTGGCCGAGGCCGACCCGGCCCGGCAGGCCGCGCATGTTGCGCGTGCGGAAGACGTCGCGCACCATGCCGCGCGCCTTGTGCATGTAGCACTTCGTGCCGGCCATCGTGACGATGCCGGCGGCGTCCTGCCCGCGGTGCTGCAGCAGCAGCAGCGCGTCGTACAGCAGCTGGTTCACCGGCTCGGGCGAGATCGCGCCGACGATGCCGCACATGAAGAGCTCCTTCGCTAGCGGCCGGTCACGACCGTCGATCGGGCAGCCGTCGCGCGGCTTCAAGCGGCAGCACCGGCTTCAGCCACGCGAGCGCGTCGCCGAGCCAGCGCGCGCCGTGCGAACCGCGCCACGGCGCCGATTGTGCGGCCGGCGTCAGCGCGACCACCGTCGCCGCGGCGAGCAGCAGCACGCCGGCGCGCAGCGCGCCGAAGCCGGCGCCGAGCACGCGGTCGGGCAGCGACAGCGGCGTCGCGCGGACGAGCATGCGCACGACGCGCGCGGCCAGGCTCCACGCCAGCAGCGCGACGACGAAGCCGAGCAAGAACGAGGCGCCGTGGCGCAGCGCGCCGCCGGCGTCGCCGACCGGCAGATGCGGCGCGACGTGCGGCGCGGCCCACTGCGCAGCGAACCACGCCGCCACCCAGCCGGCCAGCGACAGCACCTCGAAAACGAAACCGCGCACCAGGCCAACGATCGTCGACGCCGCGAGCACCGCGAGCAGCGTCCAGTCGACCCAGCCGACGCGACCGATCGCAGCCAGCGCGGCGTCGACGGTCACAGCGTCAGCACGCTGGCCTGCAGCCCGGCGGCCTTGACCTTGGCCGCGGCGGCGTCGGCCGCGGCGCGGTCGGTGTACGGGCCGACGCGCACCCGCGTTCGCGGGCCGGCCGGCGTGGCGACGACCTGGACGTAAGTCTTGAGACCGAGGCGTTCGACCTTGCGCCGCGCGTCGCGTACCGCCGTGTCCTCGGCGTAGGCGCCGGCCTGCACGACGTAGCGCGCGCCGCTAGAAGGCGCGGCGCCGTCGAGCAGCGCGCGCGCGCGCTGGCCGTCGTCGTCGGCGGCGGCGGAACGCGACGGCGCGGTCTCATCGGTCGCGGCCGGCGGGGCCGTCGGCGAGGGGGTCGCCGGCACCGCCGCGGGCGGCGGCGGTGTGGGCGCGATCGTCGGCGGTGGCGGAAGCGGCGGCGTGGGTTCGATCGGGCCGGCGGCGATTCGGTCGTCGGTTGGCGCGGTCGGGCGCTGGGGTGCCGGGGTCGAACGTGGCGCGTCGGCGCTGCCGAAGCCGCTGCCGGCGGCTGGCGACGTCACGCTGCGGTCGACCTCGATCGGCAGGTCGCCGGGCAGAGGCCGCGGCTCGCTTTCGAACACCAGCGGCAGGCCGACGACGCCGA
>CBDUBX010000410.1:0-2367 GCA_965365495.1 uncultured Burkholderiales bacterium | reverse complement strand
GTGCAGGCGGCGATGGCGGCGATCGAGAAGATCTGCCCCGAGGCGAAGAACCTGCTGCTGATCCCGGACACGAACCGCAGCGACGCCTATCTGAAGAACGTGCAGTGCCTCGTCGCGGTGCTGCACCACGCCGGGCTCAACGTGCGGCTCGGCGCGCTGTCGGCGTCCGACGAAGCGCAGACGCTGACGCTGCCCGATGGCGAGGAGCTGCCGCTCGAACCGCTGGTGCGCCATCGCGGGCGGCTCGGGTTGAAGCAGTTCGACCCGTGCACGATCCTGCTGAACACCGACCTCACCGCCGGCGTGCCGCCGCTGCTGCACAACCTGCACGAGCAGTACCTGCTGCCGCCGCTGCACGCCGGTTGGCCGTCGCGGCGCAAGAGCCGCCACTTCCAGAGCTACGAAGAAGTGGCGAAGAAGTTCGCCAAGCTGCTCGGCATGGACCCTTGGCTGATCAACCCGCTGCACGGCCACTGCGGCAAGGTCGACTTCGCGACTGCCGAGGGCATCGACTGCATCAAGACGCACACCGACGCGCTCCTGACGAAGGTGCGGCGGAAGTACAAGGAATACGGCATCGGCGACAAGCCGTTCGTCGTCGTCAAGGCCGACAACGCCCGCGGCGACGGCATCCTGACGCTGCGCGACGCGCGCGAGCTCGACGACCCCGAGCGCGTGGCGCGCAGCTGCGGCGTGCTGCGCGACGGCGGCCGCGCGCCGACCGAGGTGCTGGTGCAGGAAGGCGTCGTCACCTGCGAGCGCATCGACGACGCAGCCGCGGAGCCGGTGGTGATGATGATCGACCGCTACGTGATCGGCGGCTTCTACCGCGTCCACGACGAACGCGGCGTCGACGAGAACCTCGCCGCCCCCGGTTCGCGCACCGTGCCGCTGGCGTTTGCCGGTGGCGTTCAGCTGCCGCGGCCGGGCGCGAAGGCCCTCAGCAGCGCCGCAAGCGCCAAGTCCGGCGCGGCCGCGGCCAAGTCCGGCCCGAGCGCGCCGAACCGCTTCTACATGCACGGCGTGATCGGCCGGCTGGCGATGCTGGCCGCGTCGTACGAGCTCGAAGCCACCGACCCCGACGCCGAGAGCTACGACTGAGGGTGCGAAGACAGGCGGATGCGCAACCGCCGACCCCTCGCACGCTGAAACGTCAGCGCCGTCGCTGCGGCCACCCGCCACGCGCCTCCCACCGCCACCCGCCGAGCGCCCGATGCCCGCACCGCGATGACCGCCGAACACCGCGCGCCCGGCATCGCCGCGCACGGTGCGCTGACGCTGGCGGCGCTCGGCGTCGTCTACGGCGACATCGGCACGAGCCCGCTGTATGCACTGAAGGAGGTCTTCGCACCGGGCCGCGTGCCGCTGTCGCCGGACAACGTGCTCGGCATCCTGTCGCTCGTGTTCTGGACGCTCACGGTCGTCGTCTCGCTGAAGTACGTGACGCTGATCCTGCGTGCCGACAACCACGGCGAGGGCGGGCTGATCGCGTTGCTCGCGCTGGCGTCGCAGGCGGTGAAGGACCGGCCGAAGCTGCGCGCGCGGCTGCTGCTCGTCGGCATCTTCGGCACCGCGATCTTCTTCGGCGACGGCGTGATCACGCCGGCGATCAGCGTGCTGTCGGCGATCGAAGGACTCGAAGTCGCGGCGCCGGCGATGCACGGCTGGGTCGTGCCGATGACGCTGGTCGTGCTGACGCTGCTGTTCGCCGCGCAGCGCCACGGCACCGCGGTCGTCGGCCGGCTGTTCGGCCCGGTGACGCTGGCATGGTTCGTCGTGCTCACCGTGCTCGGGGTGGCCCACGTCGCCGCGGCGCCGGGTGTGCTCGCCGCGCTGTCGCCGCTGCACGCGATCGACTTCGTCGTGCGCCAGCCCGGGGTCGCGTTCGTTGCGCTCGGCGCGGTCGTGCTGTGCGTCACCGGCGCCGAAGCGCTGTACGCCGACCTCGGCCACTTCGGCAAGCGGCCGATCCGCATCGCCTGGTTCACGGTGGTGATGCCGGCGCTCGTCGTCAACTACTTCGGCCAGGGGGCGCTGCTGCTGGCGCGGCCCGACGCGGTGCGCAACCCGTTCTACGAGATGGCGCCGGCGTGGGCGCTGCCGCCGCTGATCGTCTTGGCGACCGCGGCCACGGTGATCGCGTCGCAGGCGCTGATCACCGCGGCGTTCTCGGTCACGAAGCAGGCGGTGCAGCTCGGCTACCTGCCGCGGATGCGCGTGCTGCACACCAGCGTGCGCGACACCGGGCAGATCTACGTGCCGTTCGTCAACTGGTCGCTGTTCGTCTGCGTCGTCTTCGCGGTCGTCGTCTTCGGGTCGAGCAGCGCGCTGGCGTCGGCCTACGGCATCGCGGTGACGATCGACATG
>CBDUBX010000409.1:0-2369 GCA_965365495.1 uncultured Burkholderiales bacterium | reverse complement strand
CTCGTCATCACGCAGGCGATGCTGGCGCAGAACAGCAAGGACGTCGACACCGCGCTGCACCAGCAGATGGCGTCGGGCCTGGCCGACCTCGAACGCAACACGCGCGACCTGCAGGAAGCGGTGATGTCGATCCGCATGATCCCGATGTCGCTGGTGTTCAACCGCTTCCCGCGGATGCTGCGCGACCTGGCCGGCAAGCTCGGCAAGAAGGTCGAGCTCGTGCAGGTCGGCGAAGCCACCGAGCTCGACAAGGGTCTCGTCGAGAAGATCACCGACCCGCTGACGCACCTCGTGCGCAACAGCTGCGACCACGGCATCGAACTGCCGGCGGAGCGGCTCGCCAAGGGCAAGACCGAGCACGGCACGATCACCCTCGTCGCCAGCCACCAGGGCGGCTCGATCGTCATCGAGGTGCGCGACGACGGCAAGGGGCTGAACCGCGCCAAGCTGCTGGCCAAGGCGCGCGAGCGCGGCCTCGACGCGCCCGACTCGCTGAGCGACGGCGAGGTCTGGTCGCTGATCTTCGCGCCGGGCTTCTCCACCGCCGAGATCGTCACCGACGTCTCGGGCCGCGGCGTCGGCATGGACGTCGTGAAGAAGAACATCACCGCGCTCGGCGGCAGCGTCGAGATCGACTCGGCCGAGGGCTACGGCATGACGGTGCGCGTGCGCCTGCCGCTGACGCTGGCGATCATGGACGGCATGAGCGTCGGCGTCGGCCAGGAGTGCTACATCCTGCCGCTGTCGAGCGTCGTCGAAAGCTTCCAGGTTCGGGCCGACACGATCAAGACGATCGGCGGCAGCGGCCGCGTCGTCGAGGTGCGCGACGAGTACATGCCGGTGATCGACCTCGAGCGCGTGTTCGACGTGCCGCGGGCGGAAGCGGCCGGCGCCGCGACCGTCGGCAGCGACATCATGGTCGTCGTCGAAGCCGAAGGCGGCCGCGTCGCGCTGCTCGTCGACGAGCTGCTCGGCCAGCAGCAGGTCGTCGTCAAGAACCTCGAGAGCAACTACCGCAAGGTCGACGACATCTCGGGCGCCACGATCATGGGCGACGGCCGCGTCGCGCTGATCCTCGACGTCGGCGCGCTGGTGCGCCGCTCGCGGCGCTGAACGCGCCGCTCTCCGTCACGGTACCGACATGAACAAGCTGTTCGCGCTCTTTCGCCTCTTCTCGATCCGCTGGCGCATGCGCGGCGCGGTCGTCGTCGTGCTGTCGCTGTTCGCGCTCGTCGGCGCCGTGGGCATCGTCGGCGGCTGGCGCGTGCAGCAGCTCGGCGCCGCGCTGTCGGTCGAGACGGTCGCCGGCATCGAAGCCGTCGGCAAGGCCGGCACGCAGCTCAGCCGGGTGCGCCTGCTCGAAAAGCAGATGATCATCGACTACGAAGACGCGCCGTCGGTGCTGAAGCAGCGCCAGGAGTGGCTGAAGGCCATCGCCGCGACGCGCGCCGCGCTCGAGCCGCTGGCCGCCAACGCCGCCGACGCCGCCGCCGCGCCCGCCGCCGAGGCCATCGCCGGGCTCGCCGCCTACGAGAAGAAGACCGCCAAGGTGCTCGACGGCATCATGTCGGGCGCGTTCCTGACCGCGGCCGAAGCCGACGACGAGCTCGGCGACGCGCTGCAGCAGATGGCCGCGGTGCAGGAGCGGATCGACGCCGTCGGTGCCAGCGCCGCCGGCCGCGCCGCGGCGATGCAGTCGGGCATCGAAGCCGAGCTCGAGCAAACGCTCGTCGGCTTCGCGCTGACCCTCGCGCTGGTCGTCGTGATCGTCGGGCCGCTGACGCTGGCCAACTCGGCGTCGATCACGCGGCCGCTGCACGACGCGGTCGCGGTCGCGCAGCAGATCGCCGAAGGCGACCTGTCGCGGCGCATCGACGTCGTCGGCCGCGACGAAGTGGCCACCGTGATGGGCGCGCTGCGCGACATGCAGACCAGCCTGCGCGGCCTCGTCGCCCAGGTGCACAGCGCGTCGCTCGGCATCGAAGGCGCGAGCAGCGAGGTCGCCGCCGGCAACAACGACCTGAGCCAGCGCACCGAGCGCACCGCGGGGTCGCTGCAGCAGACCGCCGGGTCGATGGCGCAGCTGACCGGCAGCGTCGACCACACCGCGTCGTCGGCGCGGCTGGCGAGCCAGCTCGCTGGTTCGGCCAGCAGCGTCGCCGCGCGCGGCGGCGACGTCGTGTCGCAGGTCGTCACGACGATGTCCGACATCGACGCCAGCTCGCGCCGCATCGCCGACATCATCGGCACGATCGACGGCATCGCGTTCCAGACCAACATCCTGGCGCTCAACGCCGCGGTCGAGGCCGCGCGTGCCGGCGAGCAGGGCCGCGGCTTCGCCGTCGTCGCCTCCGAGGTGCGCAGCCTCG
>CBDUBX010000408.1:0-2377 GCA_965365495.1 uncultured Burkholderiales bacterium | reverse complement strand
GCCAGCGAGCTGCGCTTGCCGGCGACGTGGATCAGGTCGTCGGCGCGGCCGAGCAGCCGAAAGCGCGTCGCGTCGACGCGTTCGATGCGGTCGGCGAGCAGTGTCGGCTCGGCGACGTGGCCGCCCGAGACGACGACGCGGTCGGCGCCGGCGTCGGCCGCGGGGTCGAGCCGCAGCGCGCCGAGCGTCGTCCAGACGTCGCCGTCGGTCGTGCGCCGGCTCGCCACCTGGCCGGCCTCGGTGCAGCCGTAGATCTCGACGAGCACGCCGCCGAACGCCGCTTCGGCATCGGCGGCGAGCGACGGTGCGAGCGTCGCCGTCGCCGACAGCACGAGCGCGGTGCGCGGCAGCGCGACGCCGGCGCGCAGCAGCGTCTTCAGGTGCAGCGGCGTCGTCACCAGCGCGCGCGGCTCGGGCACCGCGGCCAGCGCCGCGGCGACGTCGGCCGGGTAGAACGGCCGCCCGGCGTCGAACGCCGCGCCGCCGAGCAGCGCCAGCAGCACCGTCGATTCGAGGCCGTAGCTGTGCTGCGCCGGCACCGTGGCGACGATCGTCACGCCGTGCAGGTCGGCGCGGCCGAGGTGGTGCGCCAAGCGCTCGGCCTCGGCGGCGAGATTGGTGTGCAGCGTCGCGAACGACTTGGCGTGCGGCGTCGGCGCGCCGGTCGACCCCGACGTCAACAGCCGCACCGCTTCGACGTCGCCGGGTATCGCGGGAACGTCGGCCGCGCCCGGCGTCGTGGCGGCAGCGGCGACATCGAACGCCACCGCGATCGCCGGCGCGATCGCGACGTCGGCCGCTGCGGGGTCGCCGGCGTCGACGAGCGCGTAGACCGCGCCGAGCGCGTCGTCGGCGGCCAGCGACCGCAGCGTCGCCGGCAGCGCGTCGGGCGGCAGCAGGCTCGTGTGGCCGCGCAGCAACGCCGCGGCCAGGCCGAGCGCGAAGTGCAGCCGGTCGCGGCACAGGTTGACCGCACGGCCGCGCGGCGGCAGGCGTTCGGCAAGCAGCCGCGCCTGCGCGACGAAGGTCGCGGCGTCGATCGGCCGGCCGTCGCGCCACGCCAGCGGCAGCGCCGCGTCGCGCGGCCGCAGCAGCGGCCGCGTCGACGTGCGCGCGCGGGTCGGGCCGGCGGTCATCGCGCGGCCGGGCGCCGCCGGCGGGGCATCGCGAGCGGCCGCAGCGGCAATGGCGGGCCTACTGCGTGCGGTGCTGGGCGATGTGCGCGGCCAGCGTGCGCAGCGAACGGAAGATCTGCTGGTTCTGGTCGTCGTCGGACCGCAGCTGAAAACCCCAGCGGTGCGAGATCTCGAGCGCGACTTCGAGGATGTCGATCGAGTCGAGCCCCAGCCCGTCGCCGAACAGCGGCGCGTCGGGGTCGATCTCCTCGGGCCGCATCTCGAGGTTCAGCGCCTTGACGAACAGCGCCGCGAGTTCGCGTTCGATCGCCGGCAGATCCGGCGCAGCAGACGCTGCGGCGGCCGCAGCGGACGGTTCGGGCGAAGACAAGGCAAAGGACTCCTGGCAGCGGCGACGCGCGGGGCCGGCGAGGGCCGGCGGCTCGGCAAAATTGTAGGCGGCGCGGCTGTCGGCGGTCAGCCCGGTGCCCCGCCGAGCGCGGTGCGGATCGCCTCGATCCGCTGGCGGTTGGCGCCGAGGTCGCTCTTGCCGAGGCGCGATGCCGAGCGGACGTCGACGACGCCGCGGTCGCGGTTCAGCCAGAACTCGACGTCGTCGACGAAGCGCAGCCATTTCGTCGTGAACTCGGCGCGCAGGTAATCGCCGTCGGCGGCGACGACGCGGCCGCCGGGCATCTGCTCGACGATTTCGCGCAGCCGCGCCATCGTCCGTGCCGCGTCGCCGCCGACCAGCGGCAGCGGCTCGATCCGCGCGTCGTCGGCTCGTGGGTGGCCGGGCCACAGCGCGGTCTGGCTGCTGACGCTGTTCGGCGTCGCCGACGGCGCCTTCAGCCGGCCGTCGCGAACGCCGAGGTCGGCCGGCGGCGTGCCGCGCAGCGCGCCGACCTGGCCGGCGATCAAGAGGCCGATCGCCGCCAACGCGACCAGGACGACGAACCACTTGACGATCGACCCGAGCACCGACATCGGCTGGCTCCCTTTCAACGCCGGCGCCGAGGGCCGCCGAGCAGCGACCCGAGCACGCCGCGAACTAGCTCGCGGCCGACCGCCGAACCGATGCTGCGCACTGCCGACGCGGCGGCCTTTTCGGCGAGGCCCTCGTGGCGGCCGCCGCGCGGCCCGGTGCGGCCGAAGATCGCGTCCCTCAGCCCGCCGACGAGGCCGCCGGCGGCGGTGGCGGCGGCCGGCGGGCGGGCGGGCCCCGAGCGACCACCGGCCGGCGGGGCCGGCGACGCATCGGC
>CBDUBX010000407.1:0-2377 GCA_965365495.1 uncultured Burkholderiales bacterium | reverse complement strand
CCCGGCGAAGGCAAGAGCTTCACGTCGATCAACCTCGCGATGAGCATCGCCGCCGAGCTCGACCACACGGTGATGCTCGTCGACGCCGACGTTGCCCGGCCTTCGGTGTTGCGCGTGCTCGGTCTGCCGGCAAGCCCCGGGCTGCTCGACCTGCTCGAGCGCAAGGCCGAGATGACCGACGTGCTGCTGCGCACCAACGTCGACAAGCTCAGCATCCTGCCGAGCGGCACGCCGCACCCGAAGGCCACCGAGCTGCTCGCCAGCGAGGCAATGTCGCAGCTGCTCGACGACATGGCCACGCGATACCCCGACCGGATCATCATTTTCGATTCGCCGCCGCTGCTGCTGACGACCGAGTCGCGCGTGCTGGCCACGCACATGGGGCAGATCGTGATGGTCGTCCATGCCGGCCGCACGCTGCAGTCGACGGTGCAGGAGGCACTGGCGACGATCGAATCGTGCCCGGTGCGGCTGATGGTGCTGAACAAGGCGCGCGGCGACGGCAGCGGCGGCTACGGTTACGGCTACGGGTATGGCTACGGTTACGGCTACGGCTATGGCTACGGCGCCGGGCAGGCGGCGGGCGCCGAAGCCAAGCCGGCCACGTGACCGGCGCGACCGTGGCCCGACTTCGAGCGCCGTCGTCGCGCTCCGCCGTGCGCGCGCCGCGCGTGCGGCCCGGCGAGCGCACCACAACGCCGGGCATCGCGCCGTTGCCGCGCCGCGCGGCCGTTGCGCTGGCGGCGCTGGCAGCGTGGTGCGCGCCGGCGGCGGCGCAGCAGTCGACGCTGACGCCGACGCTGTCGGTGTCGACGAGCTACGTCGACGTCCGCGACGGCGGCGGCGACGATGACCGCCAGTTCGTCACCGAGGTTGCGCCAGGGTTCACGTGGACCCGCAACAGCGGCCGCGTCCAGGGCAGCATCAGCTACGCGTTTCGCGCGATCTTCCGCTCCGACGACCGCGAGAGCGACTCGACGCACAACGCGTTGCGCGGCCGGCTGCGCGCCGAGCTGATCGAAGATTGGCTGTTCGTCGACAGCACCGCGTCGATCACGCAGCAGGCGGTGTCGGCGTTCGGCCGCCAGGTCAACGACGACGTGCTGTTGCCCAACGACAACCGCACCGAGGTGCGGACCTGGTCGGTGGCGCCCTACGTGCAGGGGCAGCTGTTCGGTCTGGCCGACTACCGCGTCCGCCACACCGTCACCGCCAGCGACGGCGGCAGCGCCGTCGACGCCGACTCGCTGACGCAGACGTCCGAGGTGTCGCTGTTCTCGGCCGACCGCGGCTCGGTGTTCGGCTGGAGCCTCGTCGCGACGCGCGAGGACATCGACTTCGACGACACCTTCGACAGCGTCAACGACCGCATCGTCGCCGGTGTCACCGCGCGCTTCGACGCCGACCTCGTCGTCGGTGCGACGGTCGGCCGCGAAGCGTTCGAGATCGAGGGCGGTGGCCGGCGCAGCGCCGACACCTGGGGCGCCAACGTCGCGTGGACGCCGACACCGCGGACGACGCTGTCGGCGATGGCCGAGCGCCGCTTCTTCGGCAACTCGCACCGCCTCGCGTTCAACCACCGCTTCCGCCGCTCGAGCATCGTCTACACCGACACCCGCGGCACGACCAACGGCGCCGACTCCCTCGGCTACAACCGCGGCCAGGTCCAGCCGTTGACGCTTTACGAGCTGTACTTCGAGCTGTTCGCGCCGCAGCAGCCCGACCCGGTGCTGCGCGACCGGCTGGTCCTCGAGTACCTCCGATTGCTCGGGCTCGATCCGTCGGCGGTGGTCGCCGGCGCCTTCGTGCAGAGCGGCGTCACGATCCAGCGGCGGCAGGACCTCGCGTTCGCGGTGCAGTGGCCGCGGACGACGCTGAACCTCCTCGCCTACACGACGCGCACGCAGCCGCTGGTCACCGGCGGCGTCGCGCCCGACGTCGCGCCGGTGCGCCAGCGCGGCGCCAGTGCGGCGCTGTCGCACCGGCTGACGCCGACGCGGACGCTGACGCTCTCCGGCGCGCGCCAGTTCACCGCGTCGTACGGCGCGCTCGAAGCGACCGCGCTGACGTCGGCGGCGCTGACGCTGACCGAGCAGCTCGGCGCGCGCACGAGCCTGTCGGCCGCGCTGCGCCACAACGAGTACACCGGCGGCGACGAGTCGCGCGAGTCGATCGCGACCGCGACGCTGTCGATGCGCTTCTGAGCACCCGGCCATGTACGAAGCGTTCTACGGCTTGACGAGCAAGCCCTTCCAGCTCAACCCCGACCCGAACTTCTATTTCGCGAGCAAGCAGCACCGCCGCGCGAAGGCCTACCTCGAGTACGGCGTGTCGCGCAACGAGGGCTTCATCGTCATCACCGGCGAGATCGGCGCCG
>CBDUBX010000406.1:0-2383 GCA_965365495.1 uncultured Burkholderiales bacterium | reverse complement strand
CCAAGAGCGTGCGCTTCGGCGCCGCGATGGTGATGGTGGGCTCGCTCTTCGCCGGGCACGAGGAATCGCCGGGGGCCACGGTGGAGGTCGACGGCCGCCGCTACAAGGAGTACTACGGCAGCGCGTCGGACTTCAACAAGGGCGAATACAAGCACGTGGAAGGCAAGCGCATCCTCGAGCCCATCAAGGGCCGCCTGCCCGACACCCTGCGCGAGATGCGCGAGGACCTGCAGAGCTCGATCAGCTACGCCGGCGGCCGCGCGCTCGCCGACCTGAAGAAGGTCAACTACGTCGTCCTCGGCGGCGAGAACGCCGGCGAACACTTGTTCATGTGATGTGCGCGGCGCGGTGCCGCGACACCGCGAAACGACGAGAGCCTTCAGCGCGCAGGCGCGGAGCAGGCAGGCGCTGCGTCGTGCAAACGAGCTTCGGGCATCAGCCCGCAGCCGCGCCCTGCAGCGCGACGGCGAAACGGTCGAGCCGGCACGCATCGTCGCCGGCGACGTCGCCGGCACGCAGCCGCGTCGCGCGCTCGATCGCCAGCAGGCGGTGGCCCAACTCCTGCGCCACGGCTTCGACCTCTGCCGCTTCGGTCGCGCTGACCGCGTCGGCGCTCCACAACCCGCTCGCGTACCAGCCGGTACGCAGCCGCTGCAGCAGGTGCTTGGCGAGCGCGAACGCGGACTGCAGCGCCGGCGACTGGGCCTCGGCGCGCAGTTCGGCGACGCTCGCCAGCGCCGACGCGAGGCTGGCATCGAGCCGCGCCAACGTCGCGCGCAGCGCGTCGGCCTCGACGGCCGCGGGCGGCGACGCCGCGCGCGATGCGTCGGCGATGCGGCCGACCCAGCTCAGGTCGAATTCGCCCGGGACGACGCGCAGCGCGACGCTCGCGCGCGCCATCGTCGCGCCGCCGGTGCGCAGCGCGGCGAGCACGCCCTCGGTCACCGCGAGCAGCCGGCCCAGGTGCGACACCGCGTCGCGCTGCAACGCGTGCGGGTAGCCCGACCCGTCGAGGCGCTCGTGGTGCTCGGCGATCGCCCGCGCCAGCGACTTCGGGTAGTCGGTCAGCTGCGCGATCAGCAGCTCGCCGATGTGCGGGTGGACGACGAGCTGCTGGTAGCTCGTGAAGTCGAGCGTGCGTTCGGCGTCGGCTTCGCCGTAGCGCGGGTCGACGTACATCTCACCGAGGTCGTGCAGCAGCCCGCAGAGCATCGCGATCCGCAGCTCGGCGGTGCCGCCGCCTTGCGCGGCCATCAGCGCGCCGGCCAGCGCCATCGCCTGCACCGCGTGGTCGAACACCGCCGGCCGCGACGCCTGCCCGGCGGTCAGCAGCAGCTGCGCCACCGAGTGCAGCGGCAGGTGGCGCACCTCGCGCAGCAACGGCGCCGAGCGCGTGCGCAGCAGCGCGGCGAGCGGCGTCTCGCGGTCGAGCAGCGCCTCGAGCTCGGTGACCAGCGTGGCCGTGGTCACGCCGTCGGCGGCGAGCAGGCAGCTCTCGAGCGGGTTGCGCAGCCGCCGGTCGAGCAGCTTGCGCTGCAGCTCGGCCGACACGGGCTGATCGCGTGCCCACAGCTTGACGCCGGCGATGTCGAAGATGTCGCGCGACGCGATGATCCGCTTGGTCTGGCTGGCTTCGAGGATCGTCGCGAGCGCGTGCGGGTTGGCGGTGGCGAAGACGTCGTTCTGGGCGAGCGCGGTCATGGCGTGCGGTCCGGCATTCGGGGATGCCGGTACATCGGCCGCCCGGCCGCCGTGCTGAAGTGCCGCGCGCGGCGAATTTGTAATCGGATGCAGTCACCGCGGAGATGCGGAGGACGCGGAGGAAGAACCAGGCGCAGGGCGAGACGAGCCAACCCGCTTGCGACGGCCCACCCGGGATCTCCACGTCGTTCCTCCGCGCCCTCCGCGCCTGTGCGGTGAACGACCGGAAAGCCCTATACCTCGCCGCCGAAGACCTTGACCAGGTTGGCGATGTACTTCTCGACGAGGCCTTCGAACTCGCTGCGCACGACCGGCACGACGACCATCTTCATCAGCGCCGGCAGCGGCACGTCGACGGTGCCCTTGACCTCGAACTCGACCGCGGTGCCCTTGGGCTGGGCCGCGGCGACCTTCCAGTGGCCGCCGACGAGCGCGTTGCCCTCGCCTTTCACCGGGGTCCAGACGACCGTGCCCTTGGCGCGGTTGGCGACGTACTTGCTCGCGTAGACCGTCTGGATGTGGACCTGCGGCGTGCCGACCTTCTCCATCTCCCAGCGCCAGACGCCGCCGCCGAGGTCGACGAGCTTGGCGACCTTCGGGAAGTGCGCCACCGACTTCGGCACGTCCGACAGCAGGTCGAAGACCTCCTTGACGCCGGCCTTGACGGTGAATTCGTAGCCCA
>CBDUBX010000405.1:0-2388 GCA_965365495.1 uncultured Burkholderiales bacterium | reverse complement strand
TACAACCAGCTCGCGACGACGCTGCTGCAGATCGAGAACGAGTTCTACGGCACGATCCGGCCGAAGCGGACGATCCGCCGCGGCGAACGTCCGCTGCACGCCCTGCGCGAACGCGGCGTCGAATACGTCGAGGTGCGCTGCATGGACCTCGACCCGTTCGAGCCGCTCGGCATCGCCGCATCGACGATGCGCTTCCTCGACGTGTTCTTGCTGCACTGCGCGCTCGACGACAGCCCGCCGGACACGCCCGACGAATGCGCCGAGCTCGCGCGCAACCAGGAACGCACCGCGGCGTCGGGGCGCGAGCCGGGGCTTGAACTCGAACGCGCCGGGCGTCGCGTGCGGCTGATCGACTGGGCCGCCGAGATCGTCGCCGAATTGACGCCGGTCGCCGCAGCGCTCGATGCCGCCCACGGCGGCAGCGCGCACGCCGACGCGGCGGCTGCGGCGCGCGCCGCGGTCGACGACCCGCAGACGCTGCCGTCGGCGCGCGTGCTGTCGACGATGAAGCGCGACTTCGCCGGCTCGTACACGGCGTTCATCCGCGCGCAGTCCGAGCAGGCGCGCAACCACTTCCTCGCGCTGCCGTGGTCGCCGGCGGACCAGGGCGCGTTCGAGGCCGAAGCCGCGGCGTCGCTCGGCCGGCGCATCGCGCTCGAGGCGTCCGACACCGTCGACTTCGAGACCTGGCGCCTCGCCTACCTGGCGCCCGAGCGACTCGTTCCCGGCGCGTCGTAGACCCGGCCACGGCCACCGACAGCGCCGCGGGAGCGTCGCCACCGCCGCTTCACGGGCCGTCGCCGAGTGGCCCGACCGGGCGCCGCGCGGCCGCGCTGCCATGCGGGCCGTCTTGCGCGACGGCGTCGATCCACGCGTCGAGCGCCGGCCGCGCGCGCAGCGCTTGCGGGTGCTCGACGATCGCCGCGACGGCCCACGACCATCCCGCGGCGTCGGTGACGACGCCGGCGAGGGCGACGACGTTGGCCAGCGTGCCGGTCTTCAGCCGCGCGCGGCCGGCCGCCGGGCCGCTGCGGAAGCGCTGCCGCAGCGTGCCGTCGACGCCGGCGCGCGGCAGCGTCGCCACGAGGTCGGGCGCGTAGGGTCCGGCGAGTGCCGCCTGTACGACGCGCGCGAGCTGCCAAGGCGAAATGCGCGCGCTGCGCGACAGCCCCGAGCCGTTGTCGAGCACGAGGCCGTCGGTCGCGATCCCGTGGCCGCGCATCCAGCCGCGCACCACGGCCGCGGCGCGGTCGCGCGTCGTCGACACTGCGGTTCGGCCGGCAGCGCCCGCGACGTCGTCGGCGGCGACAGCGGCCGGTGCCGCCGCGCCGAGTTGCAGGAACAGCAGCCGCGCCAGCGCGTTGTCGGACGACTGATTAACCTGGCGCAGCACCTCGCCCCACGGCCGCGCCACCCGCTGCGCGAGCACGCGCGTCGTCGCCGCGGTGGGCGCCGGCGCAGCGCGCGCACGGCCGGTCCATTCACCGCCGAGCCCGGTCCACAGCGTGCGCAGCAGACGGTCGGCGAGGACGTCGCGGTCGAGCAGCTGCAGCGCGGTGCGCTGCGTACAGCCGCGCGGAAAGGCGCCGTGCAACGCGATCCGCGTCGTCGTGCCGTCAACCGACGTTGCAACCGTCGCCGGTTGCCAGCCGTCGTCCCAGGCTGTGCACGGCGCGTCGACGACCGTCATTGCCGTCGCGTCGACGTTCACGCCGACGAGCGGCGGCACGGTCGCCGCGGCGACGCGGTCGGCGCTGGCGCGCAGCTCCAACGGCAGCAGGTTGCCGGCGAGCAGCAGCGCGTCGGGAATCACGTTGTAGGCGAACTCGGGTGCGTCGTCGAAGGGCGGCACGTCGACATCGAGCCGCGGCGGGTCGAACAGGTGGCGATCGAGCAGCACGTCGCCGTCGATGCGGCGCACGCCGGACTGGCGCAGGTCGACGAGCAGCGACCACAGTCGAGCGACGTCGAGCTCGGGGTCGGCGCCGCCGCGCAGCACGAGATCGCCGGCGAGCGTGCCGTCGACGAGCGCTGCGGCGCTGCGCAGCTCGGTGCGGCCGCGCCAGTTCGGCCCGAGGCGGTCGAGCGCGACCGCCGCGGTCACGATCTTCATCGTCGACGCCGGCGGCATCGGCACGTCGGCGCGGTAGCGCCACGGCGGCGCGGCGTGGACGATCGGCAGAGCCACCGCGGCGAACGCGGTAGAAGGCACGCCGGCGCGGTCGAAGGCCGCAACGACGGACGGCGGGAGGCCGTCGTCGGCTGCTGCGGGCGCTGCGGCGGCGGCCAGCGCGATTGCGATCGCCGCCACACCGGCGCGGCCCTTTAGCAACTCGCCGTCGGACGCTTCGAGGATTTCACGCAGGTTCTTCGGCTCAACGGCCTCGG
>CBDUBX010000404.1:0-2388 GCA_965365495.1 uncultured Burkholderiales bacterium | reverse complement strand
GCCGACCGGCCGCACGTTCGCGGCGTGCTGCCGCTGGACGCTTTCGCGCGCTGCTGGGTGCACGAGGTGACGCTGCTCGACGCGCTGCAGCGCGTGCTCGAAGGCGGCGACAAGGCGCCGGCGATGGCGCGGCTGGCGTCGGCGTGGACCGCGCGGCGCCACGGCACGTTCGCACAATCGATGCAGGTGCTCGGTGAGAGCATCGCGCGGTCTGCGCTCGCGCGCGAGGTCGTTGCCGGCGGCAGCGTCGTCGGCGACCTGCTGAAGAGCGTCGGCGCGACGATCGCGCGGCGCGACGCGGCGACGCCGGCGGCCGAAGCGCAACAGCGGCTCGCCGCAGCGTTGCAGGCCGAGGTGCGCGCCAGCACTGCGAAGCTGTTGGCGTTGCACGGGCTGCAGGGCCACGCCGAAGGCGAGATCCTGGCGCGCGTCGCGACGCAGTTCGCGGTGCACGAGAAGGTGTCCGAAGGACGCGCCGCGGCGGTCGGCGGCGCGTTGAGCGGCGCGCTCGTCGGGCTGAAGGCCGACGTGCTGTCCGGCGGGCTGACACTCGGCGGCGGGATGATCGCCGGCGGCCTGCTCGGCGCGCTCGGCGCGGCCGGCATCGCGCGCGGCGTCAACGTCGTCCGCGGCACCGACCGCAGCTGGGTCGCGTGGACCGACGCCGCGCTCGAAGGTGTCGTCGAAGCGGGGCTTCTGCGCTACCTGGCGGTGGCGCACTTCGGCCGCGGCCGCGGCGACTGGGCCGAAGGCGAAGCGCCGGCGCACTGGCGCGCCACCGTCGACGCAGCGCTGCAGCCGCAGCGCGCGGCGCTGGCCGCGCTGTGGCAGGGTCGCGCGAAGAAGAAGGACGGCGGCGAGTCGCCGGCCGCGCTCGCAGCAGCGCTGACGCCGATCGTCGCCGCCGCGGCGCGCGACGCGTTGGCGCGGCTGTACCCACGGGCCGCGGCGCTGGCGTTGGGGTCCGCGGCGGCGGCGACGTCGCTGGCGCAGTCGCTGCCACCATCGCCATCGTCGCCATCGCCGCCGTCGCTGCCGTCGCAGGCGTCGCTGCCGCCAACGCCGTCGTCGCAGCCGCTGTCATCGCCGCTGCCGTCGCCGCCACCGTCACCACCGCCGAGCGCCGCTTGAAGGTCGTGATCCTCGGTGCCGGGCGCGTCGGCCAGAGCGTTGCCGAAAGCCTCCTGTCCGAGCGCAACGACATCACCGTCGTCGACACCGACCCGCACCGCCTGGCACAACTGCAGGACCGGCTCGACCTGCGCGGCGTCGCCGGCAACGGCATCCAGCCGAGCGTGCTGCGCGACGCCGGCATCGCCGACGCCGACATGCTGATCGCCTGCGCGCCGCTCGACGAGACCAACCTCGTCGCGTGCAAGGTCGCGCACGACGTGTTCCAGGTGCCGACGACGATCGCCCGCGCGCGCAGCGCCGAGTTCGGCAACGGCAGCCCGATCCTCGGCAAGTCGGGATTCGCGGTCGACCACGTGATCTGCCCCGAGGAGAGCCTGACCGCGTACATCCGCAAGCTGATCGAGTTTCCGAGCGCGCTCCAGGTGCTCGAGTTCGCGCACGGCCTGGTCAGCCTAACCGCAGTGCGCGCCACACCGGGCGGTTCGCTCGTCGACCACACGCTGGAGGAAATCCCGCGCCTCGTTCCCGGCGCGCCGATGCGCATCGTCGCGATCTACCGCGAGGACCGCGCACTCGCCGACATCGACGGCGCCACGCGCATCGAGCGCGGCGACGAGGTCTTCGTGCTCGCCGCCACCGCCGACATCCGCAAAGTGCTCGGCGCGCTGCAGCCGACCGACGCCCAGCCGGTGCGCCGGCTGATGCTCGCCGGTGGCGGCAAGGTCGGGCTGCGGCTGGCGCGCGAGATCCATGCGCGCTACCAGCTGAAGATCGTCGAGGCGAACCGCACGCGCTGCGAGTACCTGGCGACGCAGCTACCGCCGTCGGCGCTGGTGCTCGAAGGCGACAGCACCGACGCCGACCTGCTGGCCGACGAGAACGTCGGCGAGATGGACCTGTTCCTCGCGCTGACCAACGACGACGAGGACAACATCATGTCGTGCCTGCTCGCCAAGCAGCTCGGCGCGCGGCGCGTGCTGGCGCTGATCAACCGCCGCGCGTATGCCGACCTGGTGCAGGGCACGACGATCGACATCGCGATCTCGCCGAGTCATACGGTGCTCGGCGAGCTGCTGGCGTTCGTTCGCCGCGGCGACGTCGAGGCAGTGCACAGTCTGCGCCGCGGCGCGGCCGAGGCGTTGGAGGCGATCGTCCGCGGCGACCGGCAGACGAGCCGCCTGGCCGAGCGGCGCATCTGCGACGTCGGCCTGCCGCCTGGGGCGCAGGTCGGCGCGCTGGTGCGCGGGCTGCACC
>CBDUBX010000403.1:0-2397 GCA_965365495.1 uncultured Burkholderiales bacterium | reverse complement strand
CCGCGCCGGTGCGTCGCCGCCGCTGGCGGCGCGACGCCCGCCGCGGCGCGGGAGATCAGATCGCGAAGTCACCCAGCGAGCGACCGGACTCGATCGCCGCGCGCAGCCACTTCGGCTTCAAACCGCGCCCGGACCAGGTTTCGTTGGTTTGCGGGTTGCGGTACTTCGCGGCCACCTTGGCGCCGCTGCCGCTGCCGCGGCGGCGCGGCGCCGCGGTCGACTTCGACCCCAGATCGGCCAGCGACAGGCCATATTGCGACATCAGCGCGCGCACCTGGGCGATCGCTTCGGCACGTTCGGCGCTCTGGGTTTCGGCGATCTGCTTTTCGAGCGCCGCGCGCTGTTGCAGCAATTCGTTCAGCGACAGTTTGGCCATGGGTATCTCCTGACGGTCGAAAATCCGCCGCCGACTATACCGGCAGCGACCGACGAATATCGCCGTCGTCGCCCATCGCCGTCACGCCGACGGCGGCACGAAACCCGCCGGCGCGTCGGCGCCGTTGCCGAAGAAGAATTGCTCCATCTGGCGCGCCAGATACTGCCGCGCGCGCGCATCGGCGAGGTTCAGGCGGTTTTCGTTGACGAGCATCGTCTGGTGGCGCTTCCAGGCCTCGAAAGCTTCCTTGCTGACGTTGTCGTAGATGCGCTTGCCGAGTTCGCCGGGGTAGGGCGCGAAGGTCAAACCCTCGGCTTCGCGTTTCAGGTAGACGCATTGCACGGTGCGCGACATGTTCCGGTCCTTTCCGATCGTCGACGTATCAATGGAAGCGCTTGACGAGCACGACCGAGCGCCGGTCCCAGTTGTATTTGCGCTTGCGCGCCTCGGGCAGCCACTCGGGGTCGACCGCCGAAAAACCGCGTTTGAGGAACCAATGCATCGTCCGCGTCGTCAGCACGAACAGGCTTTGCAAACCCATCGCGCGCGCGCGGTGCTCGATGCGCTTGAGCATCCGCTCGCCGTCGCCCTGGTTCTGCGCCATCGGCGAAACCGTCAGCGCGGCCATTTCGCCGGTCCGTTCTTCGGGGTAGGGATACAGCGCGGCGCAGCCGAAGATGATGCCGTCGTGCTCGATGACGATGTAGTTGCCGACGTCGCGCTCGATCTCGTGGCGATCGCGGCGCACCAGCGTGCCGTCGCGTTCGAACGGCTCGATCAGCTGCAGGATGCCGGCGACGTCGTCGGCGTTGGCTTCGCGCAGGCTTTCGAGCTTTTCGTCGACGACCATCGTGCCGACGCCGTCGTGCGTGAACACCTCGAGCAGCAGCGCGCCGTCGGCGGCGTACGGCAGGATGTGCGAGCGCTCGACACCGCCTTCGCAGGCGCGTACGCAGTGCTGCAGGTAGAACGCCGGCTCGGTCGGCAGCGTCGGCGGCGGCAGCGTCGCGATCAGCCGGCGGGCGTCGGCCAGCGCAAGCTCGGTGTCGATCGCGCTGTCTTCGTCGGCGACGTGTTCGCGGATGCCGGGGATCTCGGTCAGGAACACCAGCTTGTCGGCCTGCAGCGCGATCGCCGTCGACGTTGCGACGTCCTCCATCGTCAGGTTAAACGCCTCGCCGGTCGGCGAGAAGCCGAACGGGCTCAGCAGGATCAACGCGTGCGAGTCGATCAGCCGGCGCATCGCGACGTGGTCGACCCGCCGCACGAGGCCGCTGTGCATGAAGTCGACGCCGTCGACGATGCCCACCGGTCGCGCGGTGAGGAAGTTGCCCGACACGACGCGCACCGTCGAGTTGGCCATCGGCGTGTTCGGCAGCCCTTGCGAGAACGCCGCTTCGATCTCGAACCGCAGCTGGCCCGCGGCCTCCTGCGCGGCGTCGAGCGCGACCGGGTCGGTGATGCGGATGCCGCCGACGAAGCGCGACACGTGGCCCTTGGCCGCGAGCTGCTCGGTCACCTGCGGCCGGAAGCCGTGCACGAGCACGAGCTTGATGCCCATCGCATGCAGGATCGACAGGTCTTGCGCGAACGCTTCGAGCTTGCCCGCGGCGATCGCCTCGCCGGCCAGGCCGACGACGAAGGTCTTGCCGCGATAGGCGTGGATGTACGGCGCCACCGCACGGAACCAGGGCACGAAGGTGTGCGGGAAAACGACGCTCATGCTGCGGCGGATTGTGCAGCAGCATCCCCGTCCGAAGCCTTCCACGAGGAGCTGCGATGGACGTGTTCAAGACCCCCGGCGCGTTCAGCTGGAACGAGCTCGTGACCTCCGATCCGGCCGCCGCGGCCGACTTCTACTCGCAGCTGTTCGGCTGGACCGTGAAGCCGCCGAACGAGCAGATGGGCGGCTACCGCGTCGTCGACGTCGCAGGCACGAGCGTCGCCGGCATCATGGCCAACCCGGCCGATGCGCCGCCGATGCCGCCGCACTGGGGCGCCTACGTCACCGTCGACGACGT
>CBDUBX010000402.1:0-2403 GCA_965365495.1 uncultured Burkholderiales bacterium | reverse complement strand
GCGCTCGCCGCCCTTGGCCGGGACGAAGCCGACGAAGACGAAGCCGGCGGCACCGCCGTCGATCCCGGCGACGCTCAGCGCGGCGACGACGCTGCTCGCGCCCGGCAACGGCACGACGCGGTGGCCGGCGGCGTGCGCCGAGGCGACGACGTGCGCGCCGGGGTCCGACACCGCCGGCGTGCCGGCATCGGTGACCAGCGCGACCGATTCGCCGGCGGCCAGCCGCGCGAGCACGTCGGCGCACGCCGCGCGCTCGTTGTGCGCATGCACCGCGAGCAGCGGCTTCTTCAGCCCGAGGTGGCCGAGCAACGCTGACGTGACGCGGGTGTCTTCGCAGACCACCGCGTCGACGCGGCCGAGCACGTGCACCGCGCGCAGCGTCACGTCGGCGAGGTTGCCGATCGGCGTGGCGACGACATAGAGTGCGCCGCGGTCGTGGCGCTGGTGGCCCGCCGCCGCGGCCGCGGCGGCGTGCAGCAGGGAGGGGTCGATGTTCGTCAAGGGCAGGGCGGCGCGCGCTGCGCCGACGCCGTCGCGCGGCGCCGCCGCCGAAGACCGCGCGCTCGCGTGGCTGACGGCGCACGGGCTGCGGCCGGTGGCGAGAAATTATCGCGTCGCGCGCGGGCCGTCGGCGCGCGGCGGCGAGGTCGACCTGATCGTGCGCGACGTCGACGGCACGCTGGTCTTCGTAGAGGTGCGCCAGCGCCGCGGACTCGACCACGGCGGCGCGGCGGCCAGCGTCGGCGCGGCCAAACGCCGCCGCCTCGTGCTCGCCGCGCGCCACTACCTGCTGCGGCTGCCCGAATGCCCGCCGTGCCGCTTCGACGTCGTCGCGATCGACGGCGAGCGCATCGAATGGCTGCGCGGCGCGTTCGACGCCGACGGTTGAGCTCGCACGCCCCCGCCTATCATCGGCCTCACCATGCTCGAGCAGCGCATCCAGCAGCAGTTTTTCGACAGCGCCGACCTGCAATACCGCTCGGCCGACACGCTGCACCGACCGATCGCCGAAGCGGCGGCGGCGTTGCTGGCGGCGATTACCAACGGCGGCAAGGTGATGGCGTGCGGCAGCGGCCCGGGCCATGCGCTGGCGCTGCACCTGGCGCGGCTGTTTACCGGTCGCTTCGAGCGCGAGCGCCCGCCGCTGGCGGCGATGGCGCTGTCGGCGTCGCCGGCGCAGGAGATCCGCGCGCTCGGCCTGCCGGGCGACGTGCTGCTGTACATCGACGACGGCGAAGGCAACAGCGCGGCGGCGATCTCGGCGGCGCAGGCCAAGGACATGACGATCGTCGTCCTCGCCGGCCGCGGCAGCGCGGCGTTCGCCGAGCTGCTCGCCGAGACCGACGTCCTCGTCGCCGTGCCGCACGAGCGCGGCTCGCGCGTCGCCGAGCTGCAGATGCTGGTCTTGCATTGCCTGTGCGACGCGGTCGATTTCCAGTTGATGGGAGACCAGGCTTCGTGATCCGCACCTCTACCGCCCGCATCGCCGAACGCTGTGCCGTCGCGCTGGCACTGGCCGCGCTGCTCGCCGGCTGCGCGCCGCTGCTCGTCGGCGGCGCAATCGTCGGCGGCAGCCTCGTCGCGACCGACCGCCGCACCGCCGGCATCCAGCTCGAGGACCAGGGCATCGAGCTGCGCGCCGCGGCGCGCGTGCGCGAGCTGGCGACGCTCGGCCAGGTGTCGGTGACGAGCTACAACCGCACCGTTCTCGTCACCGGCGAGGTGCCGACCGTCGCCGATCGACAGCGCGTCGTCGACGCGGTGTCGCGGGTCGAGAACGTGCGCTCGGTGGTCGACGAGCTCGTCGTCGCGCCGAACAGCCCGCTCGGGTCGCGGTCGGCCGACGCGGTGCTGGCCGGCCGCGTGAAGGGCGGGCTGATCGACGCCAAGGACTTGCAGGCCAACGCGTTCAACGTCGTCGTCGAGCGCCGCGTCGTGTACCTGATGGGCCGGGTCACCGAACGCGAGGCGGCGCGCGCCGCCGAAGTCGCCGCCGGCACGCCCGGCACGCAGAAAGTGGTGCGCGTGCTCGAGATCATGACCGAGGACGAACTGGCGCAACTCGGTCGCGCGGCCGGTGCGTCGGCCGCGGCCGCGTCGGCGCCGGCGGCGCGCAGCACGCCGCCGCGCTGACGACGAAAGCGACCCTCCGCGCGTCGCGCGCGGTCAGCGCGTCAGCCGCGTGATCAGGCTCGACGTGTCCCAGCGGCCGCCGCCGGCGGCCTGAATGTCCGCGTAGAACTGGTCGACGAGCGCGGCCACCGGCAGCCGCGCGCCGTTGCGCCGCGCCTCGTCGAGCACCAGCGACAGGTCCTTGCGCATCCAGTCGACGGCGAAGCCGAAGTCGAAGCGCCCCTCGGCCATCGTCCGGCCGCGGTTGTCGAGCTGCCAGCTCTGCGCCGC
>CBDUBX010000401.1:0-2408 GCA_965365495.1 uncultured Burkholderiales bacterium | reverse complement strand
CCATCGCGTGGCGCATCCCCATCTCGTCGATGTAGCGCATGTCGAAGACCTCGAGACCGGCTTCGTGGACAAAGCGCTTCTCCCCGGGGTCGACGCTGCGGATGCCGATCAGCCGCAGCCACTTCGGCGCAATTGCCGGCACGTGCCCGCCGATGCCGACGAGCTCGGGCGGGCCGTGGCCGCACAGGCACGCCACCGGCATGCCGTGGACGTTGCCGCTCGGCGTCAGCGTCGACGTGTTGAAGTCGGCATGCGCGTCGAGCCACAGCACGCGCAGCTTGCGGCCGCGGTCGCGACAATGGCGCGCGACGGCGCTGATGCTGCCGATGCCGAGGCAATGGTCGCCGCCGAGCAGGATCGGCAGCCGGCCGAGCCGCAGTTCGGCGAGCACCGCGGCGTGCACCGCGTCGTTCCACGCGACGACCTCGGCGAGGTGGCGGTAGCCGCCGTCGGCGGGCTGCCACGGATTCGCGGGCCCGACGAGGTTGCCGCGGTCGACGACCGCGAGGCCGTGCGCTTCGAGCGTCGGCTGCAGGCCGGCGACGCGCAGCGCCTCGGGGCCCATGCTTGCGCCGCGCGCGCCGGCGCCGACGTCGGTCGGCGCGCCGATCAGGCTCACCGCCGACGTCGCCGTCGTCACGCCGCGGCCTCGTCGTAGCCGTAGTGCGCGGCGAGCACGCCCCAGGCCTCGTCGGCGGTTTCGACGTAGTGGAACAGCGCCAGGTCGCCGGGCGCGATCATCCCGGTGTCGACGAGGTGATCGAAGTCGATCAGCCGCTGCCAGAACGCCCGCCCGACGAGCAGGATCGGACGCCGCCGGCTCTTTCCGGTCTGCACCAGCGTCAGCGTCTCGAACAGCTCGTCGAGCGTGCCGAAGCCGCCGGGAAAGCACACCAGCGCGACGCTGCGCATCAGGAAGTGCATCTTGCGCAGCGCGAAGTAGTGGAACTGGAAGCACAGCTCCGGCGTGATGTACGGGTTCGGCGCCTGCTCGTGCGGCAGCACGATGTTCAGACCGATGCTCTTGCCGCCGATCTCGTGCGCGCCGCGGTTGCCGGCTTCCATGATGCCCGGGCCGCCGCCGGTGACGACGTAGATCGGTGTCGCGTGCGCGCGTGAGCGCGTCGTCACCAGCGCCGAGAAGCGCCGCGCCTCGTCGTAGTAGCGGCTCATCGTCACCGCGCATTCGGCGCGCTTGAGCGCCGCGGGCTTTGCGTCGTCGTCGGGCGCGGCCTGCGCCGCGGCCAGCCGGCGCTCGGCGACGTCGGGCGGCAGGATCCGCGCGCTGCCGAAGATGACGATCGTCGACTCGACGCCGTGCTCGTGCTGCACCATCTCGGGCTTCAGTAGCTCGAGCTGCACGCGCACCGGCCGCAATTCCTCGCGCAGCAGGAACTCGGTGTCGGTGAACGCCAGGCGGTAGGCGCTGTTGGGACCGTCGTACGGCGACGGCTCGACCGCCGCGGCGGTCGTCGCCTCCTGCTCGGCGCTCGGGAAGTTGCGCGCCTTGACCGCCGAAGCGTCGGCGTGCGGTTCAGGTTTCGTCGGCGCGGCGCGATCTGTCATTGCCGCGAGCTTAAGCGAGGCGCCGTCGCCGGCCGCGCGGCGCACACCGGGCAGTGCGGGTCGCGCGCGACGTCGACCGACTGCCACTGGCCGCTGCGCGCGTCGAACATCGCCAGCCGCCCGGCGAGGCCCGTGCCGGTGCCGACGAGCAGCTTCAGCGCCTCGGCCGCCTGCAGGCTGCCGACGATGCCGACGAGCGGCGCGAACACGCCGAGCAGCGCGCAGGCGACGTCCTCGTGCGCCGCGTCGGGCGGGAACACACACGCGTAGCACGGCGCGTCGTCGCGCCGCGTGTCGTAGACCGAGACCTGCGCGTCCCAGCCGACCGCGGCGCCCGAGACCAGCGGCACGCGGTGGCGCACGCACGCGGCGTTGACCGCGTGGCGCGTCGCGAAGTTGTCGCAGCAGTCGACGACGACGTCGACGCGCGGCAGCCGGTCGTCGAGCAGCGCCGCGTCGGCGCGGCGCTGGACGGCGTTGACGCGCACCGCCGGGTCGATCGCGAGGACGCTGCGCGCCGCCGATGCCGCCTTCGGCAGTCCGATGCGCGACGCGTCGTGGGCGACCTGGCGCTGCAGGTTCGTCAGGTCGACGGTGTCGTCGTCGACGATCGTCAGCTCGCCGACGCCGGCGCTGCCGAGGTACAGCGCGACCGGCGAGCCGAGCCCGCCGGCGCCGACGACGAGCGCGTGCGAGTCGAGCAGCCGTTGCTGGCCGTCGACGCCGATCTCGTCGAGCATCACGTGGCGGGCGTAGCGCTGCAGCTGGTCGTCGGTCATCGAAGGCGGGGCATCGGCGCGCGGGCGCAAGGCACGGTCAGCGGCGCGGACAGCGCAAGACCC
>CBDUBX010000400.1:0-2417 GCA_965365495.1 uncultured Burkholderiales bacterium | reverse complement strand
TCATCGTCGCGTCGGTGCCGTGGCCGTCCTCCTTGTCGCCGCGCATCGTCTCGAGCGACCCGAGGCAGCCGAGCTCGCCTTCCACGGTGACGCCGCGCGCGTGCGCCATGTCGACGACCTTCTTCGTCACGTCGACGTTGTAGTCGTAGCTCGCGATCGTCTTGCCGTCGGCCTGCAGGCTGCCGTCCATCATCACCGACGAGAAACCGAGGTCGATCGCGCCGCGGCAGACGTCGGGGCTCTGCCCGTGGTCCTGGTGCATCACCAGCGGCACGTCGGGCCACGACTCGATCGCCGCCAGGATCAGGTGCTTGATGAACGCCTCGCCGGCGTACTTGCGCGCACCGGCGCTGGCCTGCAGGATCACCGGCGCGCCGACCTCCGCCGCGGCGGTCATCACCGCCTGCACCTGCTCGAGGTTGTTGACGTTGAACGCCGGGATGCCGTATTCGTTCTCGGCGGCGTGGTCGAGCAGCTGACGCATCGAAACGAGGGGCATGGCAGGCTCCGGGAAGGGTTGAACGCGACGCGGCGTTGCGCGGGCGGGGGCGCCGCGGCAGCGGCGTCGGGAAGCGCCGTCGATTTTAGGTCGCGCCGCGCGGCCGCGGGCCCGGCGCAGACTCGACGAGCGCGCCGCCCAGCGTCTCCTATAGTCGCTCACGGCTCGCGATCGGCGGCGCAATCGGCGGCGCAATCGGCGGCGCAATCGGCGGCGCGATCGCATCCGGCGCCGTTTCGCCCGCGAACCCCGAGACCCTGTCCTTCGATGTCGTCCCTCTGCTCGTCGCCCGCTTCGTCGTTCGGATCGTCGGCGGTCGCTTCGTCGCCTTCGCTGCGCGCGGCGCTCGTCGCCGTGTCGCTGCTCGCCGCCGCGCTGCCGGCGCGGTCGCAGGTCACGCTGAAGCCCGACGGCCAGTGGCGCCACCTGGTCACTGCCGGCGTCAACGTCAACAGCGGCAACACCCGCTCGAGCGCGGTCAACGTCGCGACCGACAGCGTCAACGCGACCGCCGACGACAAGTGGACCGCGACCGGCGAGCTGCTGTACACGCGCGACGAGGGCCGGACGACCGGCGAGCGGCTGGCGATCGCCACCCAGTACAACCGCGACGTCACGCCGACGGTGTTCGGCTTCGTGCAGGCCCAGGGCGTGCGCGACAAGCCGGCCAACCTGCGCGACCGGCTCGCGGTGAACACCGGTCTCGGGCTGCACCTGATCGAGCGCGGCGACGACTTTTGGGACGTTTGGGCCGGCGTCGGCTACGCGCGGGAATCGTTCTATCGGCCCGAGGAGCGCAACGGTGTGCTGCGCGACGACGACCGCGTCGCGACGGCGATCTTCGGCGAGGAGTCGACGACGCGGCTCGCCGCGGGCACGGTGCTCAGGCAGAAGTGGACCGTCACGCCGCGGCTGCGCGAGTTCAGCCGCTACCGCAGCGAGTTCGACGCCCGGCTCGCGGTGGCGATCAACTCGCGGCTGAACCTGAGCGCAGGGCTGAACCTGCGCTACCACAGCCACCCGGCGGCCGGGTTGAAGAAGCTCGACAGCGCGCTCGTCACCGGGCTGTCGGTGCGCTTCGACTGACGCCGCGGCCGGCGCCGGCGCGCGCCGCGCGTTGCCGCGCCGCTTCGTCAGTGGACGAGGCAGACCTTCAGCATGTTCGTGCCGCCGGGGTGGCCCATCGGCTCGCCGCAGGTGATCGCGTAGGTGTCGCCGCGCTGCAGCACGCCGCGTTCGATCAGAGCGGCCTCGGCGTTGGCCAGCGCCTGGTCGCGATCGGCGACGCTCGGCATCAGCAGCGGCAGCACGTTGCGGTACAGCGCCATCTTCCGCTCGGCCGCGAGCTGCGACGTCAGCCCGTAGATCGGCACCTTGATGTGGTGGCGGCTCATCCACAGCGCCGTCGACCCCGATTCGGTCAGCGCGATGATCGCCTTGCAGCCGAGGTGGTGCGCGGTGAACAGCGCGCCCATCGCGATCGTCTGGTCGATGCGCGCGAACTTCTTGTTCGTGAAGTCGGTTTCGATCGACTCGTCTTCGGCGCGCTCGGCCTCGAGGGCGATGAGGTGCATCTGCTCGACCGTCTCGACCGGGTAGGCGCCCGACGCCGTCTCGGCGCTGAGCATCACCGCGTCGGTGCCGTCGAGGACCGCGTTGGCGACGTCGCTGACCTCGGCGCGCGTCGGCACCGGCGCGAGAATCATGCTCTCCATCATCTGCGTCGCGGTGATCACGAGCTTGTCCATGTCGCGCGCCATGCGGATCATCCGCTTCTGCAGCGCCGGCACCGCGGCGTTGCCGACCTCGACCGCGAGGTCGCCGCGCGCGACCATGATGCCGTCGCTCGCGCGCAGGATCGATTCGAGCGCCGGGATCGCCTCGCTGCGCTCGATCTTGGCGATCATCGCCGGCTTGT
>CBDUBX010000399.1:0-2422 GCA_965365495.1 uncultured Burkholderiales bacterium | reverse complement strand
GAGCCAGCCGCGCGGCGCTGGCGGCGACCCACGGCCGCTGCCCGGCGCCGAGCGCCGAGGGTCGACGCCCCGGCACGCCGCAAGGGCGTCGCAGCGGCGGCGGCACGCCGCGGCCGCGATGCGGCTACGCTCGCGCCGATGAAGACCTTCCGTTTGTCGCTGTCGTCGCCGACGTCGACCTCGGCACTGTCGCTACGGACGGCGCTGTCGGCGCTGCTGCTGGCGCTGGCGGTCTCGACGGCCACCGCCGCCGAGGTCCGCCGCTTCGGCGACCTGAACGTCGTCACCGTGGCCGAAGGTCTCGACCAACCGTGGGCACTGGCGTTTCTGCCCGACGGGCGGATGCTCGTCACCGAAAAGCGCGGCCGGATGCGCATCGTCGGCGCCGACGGGCGCGTCGGCGAGCCGCTCGCCGGGCTGCCGCCGGTCGACGCCGGCGGCCAGTGCGGGCTGCTCGACGTCGTCGTCGCGCCCGACTTCGCGACCAGCCGGCGCATCTACTTCACGTTCGCCGAGGCGGCGACGGGCGGCGGATCGGGCAACGGCACCGCGGTCGCGACCGCGCGCCTCGACGGCCAGACGCTCGCCGACGTGCGCACGATCTTCAGCCAGCGGCCGAAGGTCGCAAGCCGCAACCACTGCGGCTCGCGCATCGTCTTCGACCGCGCCGGCCACCTGCTCGTCGGCCTCGGCGACCGGTTCTCGGCGAAAGACGAGGCGCAGAACCCGGCGAACCACATCGGCAAGGTCGTGCGGATCGACCGCGACGGCCGCGCCCCGGCCGACAACCCGCTGCAGGGCCGCCCGGGCGCAGCGGCCGAGGTCTACAGCCTCGGCCACCGCAACATCCAGGGCGCGGCGCTGCACCCGACGAGCGGCAGGCTGTGGGCGGTCGAGCACGGCCCGCAAGGCGGCGACGAGGTCAATGTCGTCGCACCGGGGCGCAACTACGGTTGGCCGCGCGTCACCTACGGCCGCAACTACGGCACCGGCACGGCGATCGGCGTCGAAGGGCCGGTCGCCGGCTACGAGCAGCCGGTGTGGCACGTCGTGCCGACGTCGCTCGCGCCGAGCGGCATGGCGTTCGTCACCGGCAACCGCTACCCCGGCTGGGAGAACAGCGTCGTCTTCGGCACGCTGCGCGGTCAGGTGCTCGTGCGGCTGGCGCTCGACGGCGAGCGCGTCGTCGCCGAGGAGCGGCTGCTGCAAGGGCTCGGCGAGCGGCTGCGCGACGTGCGACTCGGCCCCGACGGCTGGCTGTGGCTCGTCACCGACAGCGGCCGCGTGCTGCGCGTCGAACGCGCGACCGACGGCTGATCGCCGCCGCCCGCGGCAGCGCGTCGCCAAGTCGGCGCCGGCGCGCGATACTCCGCGCGCCACTTCGAGGAGACGCGCGATGCCGACGTCGACCGGCGAACCGCCGCGCGATCCCGGACGCGAACTGCCGCGCGAAGGGATCGAGCTGATCAAGGTCTTCGAAGGCTGCCCCGACGGGGACCCGGCGACGCCGGGCATCGACGCCTACCTCGACCCGGTGGGCATCTGGACGATCGGCTGGGGCCACGCGATCCCGTGGCGCGGCGGGTTCCTGCGGGGCAGCGAACACGCCGCGACCGCGCGCTCGCTGTACCCCGGTGGGCTCACCGTCGCCCAGGCCGAGGCGCTGCTGCGCGACGACGTCGGCGCCACCGCCGAACGCGTGCGGCGGCTCGCGCCGGCGACGATCGACGACGGCGCGTACGGCGCGCTGCTGTCGTTCGCGTTCAACGTCGGCTGCGGCGCGCTCGAACGCAGCACGCTGCTGAAGCGGCTGAAAGCCGGCGACCGGCAGGCCGCGGCCGACCAGTTCCTGGCGTGGGACAAGGCACGCGTCGGCAGTGTGCTGACGGCGCTGCCGGGGCTGACGCGGCGCCGGCGCGCCGAGCGCGCGCTCTTCGTCGGCGCCGACTGGCGCACCGCCGCGGGACTGCGCGCGACGACTCGCGGCGGCCGCGCGCCGCGCATCGAGCCCGAGGCGCGCGTACGCCCCGAGACGCCGGCCGAGGACGCCGCCGACGCCGGCGACAGGGCGAACCCGCTCTAGTCGCCGCCGGGCGTCAGGCGACGCGGCCGAACCACCACAGCGACAGCGCCGCGGCGACGATCGACAGCAGCGCGCCGAGGGCGGCGAACAGCGCCGAGATCTCGGTTTCCTTGCGCTCGACGACGATCCGCGACGACAGCTTCTCGTACACGCCCTTGAGGTCCTCGGCGGTGCCGGCGTAGTAGTACTCGCCGTGGGTCATCGCGGCGACGCTCTTCAGCGTCTCCTCGTCGAGGCGAACGCGCATGCTCCAGCCTTCGAAGCCGATCGTCTCGCCGTCGGTCGTGCCGATGCCGACGGTGTAGACGCGGATGCCGCGCTCGGCGGCCATCTTCGCCG
>CBDUBX010000398.1:0-2425 GCA_965365495.1 uncultured Burkholderiales bacterium | reverse complement strand
GCGCGGAAGAACGGCGCGATGCCGAGCATCACGAGTGCTTCGGTCACCGTCTCGGGGTTGCCGCCGTCGCGGCGGCGGCGCAGCTCGGCGACGTGGGCCAGCAGCTTCAGCGTCATCAACGGATCGTTGCCGACCGTCTCGGCGAGCAGGTGCGCGTCGACGTCGTCTTCGGCCGGCGCCAGTTCGTCGATCGCCGCCGCGGTGTCGGCCAGCACCGGCAGCAGCCGCGGGTCGAACAACGCCACCCAACCCGCCACGTCGCGCGGCGCGCGGGTGATGAAGTCGTCCGGGGCAGGCATGGCGGGTCGGCCGATCGTAGCCCCGCCGGGCGCGTGGCGGCAGCGCGGCGAACCCGCGCTGCCGCCTGCGTGGTCGGCTACAGCCGGGTGACGCCGACGACGCGACCGACGAGGACGCCGTCGACGTACAGCGCGCCCTCGGGCGCGCCGGCCTCGGCGTGGAACTCGACGGTCGGCGCGGCCGCGTGCCGGCGCGGCGCAGCGCGTGCGGCGACCACGCGGTCGAGCGCTGCGCTGGCGTGGCGCAGCAGCGCCGCGGCGACGACGAGCCAGCGCGGCGGCGCGGTGGCGGTGTGCGGCAGGGTCGGGGTGAACATGGCGGCTCCTCGGAGGGTCGTCGGGTGAATGAAGCGGGTCCGGCCGCAAGGCAAACGGCCCGGTAGCTGACGCAAACCGGGCCGTGGCGTGGCGGGCGACGAACGCGTCAGTTCACGTTCGCGCTCCACCGACCGGCGGCGCGGATGGCCGACCGCGTGGCGCGGTCGACGATCGGCGCCGCCGCGCCATCGGCATCGGATACGGCAGCGGGAAAAGGCAAAGTAACGGCAGACAAAGGAGTGGGTAGCGAAGGGCGACGACGAATCGACGTCGTGCTGCAGATGATAAACAAGGCGTTATCAGAGATCAACGAAAATTGGGCATCGCAATCCCCGCGTTCGCGGGGGTGGCGACGCGCACCTCCACGTCGACCGGCGACGCGGTCACTTCTTGCGCGAACCGCGCAGCGGCGCGACGCCGGCTTGCGCGCGTCGCCACAAGGCGTTCGCGTCGTCGGCCGCCGGCGCCGACCCGGCCTCTTTCGCGGTCGGTCGCGCCGCGGCGACCGCGGTCGCAGGCGGCGGCGAGACCAGCACCTCGCCGAGCAGGTCGAGCAGCCGCGTCCGCGCGCGCTGCGGATGGCGGCGGTAGTAGGTCAGCACCAGGCCGACGATGAAGCGCTCGTCGTCGTCGCGCGGACCGGCAGCGTCGTCGCCGGCGCGCGGCGAGGGCGCCACCGCGTCATCGGCCCCGGTTGCGAGCGGCTTGGCGCCCGTCGGCGTGGCCCCGTCGCCGCGGTGCACGACGTCGAGCCAGCCGGCGGGCTTTTGGCACAGCCGTTCGAACTGCCGCGCGAGGCGTTCGCCGATCTGCCGCGACCGGCCCTTGATCTGGCTCCAGTAGCTCGGCTGGATCTGCACCCGCTCGGCGAAGCGGCGCTCGAGGCCGCGCAACGTGGCCGCGTCGGCGTGGCGCGCAGTGGCGCGCACGAACTCCTCGAACAGCGCCAGCGCGTTGTCCAGCCGCACCTGGGCCAGGTCGGGGGCGTCGGAGGGCATCGGCGTCGATGATAAAGGTGCGTTGACGTGCGACGCCGCGCGCGTCGTGATCGACTGCGCGCCGGCGGCGAATGCTGCGCGGCGCCGCCGCCCCACGTCGGAACGCGGCGCTGCCGCCTTCAGCGCGCGGCCGGCTCGGTGACGAAGCCGATTCGCGTGAGCCCGGCGCGCGACGCGTCGGCGAGCGTACGCGCGATCTCGCGGTAGGCGACCGTCTCGTCGGCGCGCAGCTGCAACTCGGGCCGCGGGTCGAGACGGCCCGCGGCGGTGAAGCGCGCTGCTGCGGCGTCGCGCGTCACCGCCTCGGCGTTCCAGAACAGCGCACCCGACGCGTCGATCGCGAAGTCGATGCGCGCCGCCGCGGCCGGTGCCGGCGGCGCGTCGGCGCGCGGCAGGTCGAGCTTCACCGCGTGTGTCAACAGCGGCGCGGCGACGATGAAGATCACCAGCAGCACGAGCATCACGTCGATCAACGGCAGCAGGTTGATCTCGGCGAACGGCCCTTCGCGGCCGTCGCCGCGGCCGTCGTGGCCGTCGAACGAGGCGAAGGCCATCGCCGCGCGAGTCAGTCGTCTTCCTGCGTGCGGAACTGCGCCGTCAGCTGCTGCTGCACGTTCGGCGGCACCGCCTCGTAGTGGCTCAGCGAGATCGAGTAGCGGCCCTGGCCGCTGGTCATCGCGTTGAGCCGGCTCTGGTAGCCGGCGAGCTCGGACATCGGCGCCTGGCCGCGGACGATCATCGTCCCCGGCGCGCCATTGGCGGTGCCGGTGACGAGGCCGCGCTTGCCCGACAGGTCGCCGGTGATGTCGC
>CBDUBX010000397.1:0-2427 GCA_965365495.1 uncultured Burkholderiales bacterium | reverse complement strand
GACGTGTCGGCGAGCGCCACGGTGCGCGCATCGGCCAGTGCCGGGAAGTTGCGCGCCGTCGACCGGTCGTACACCGGGTCGTAGTGCTGCTGCAGCAGCTCGCGGACCACGGTGGCGAAGTCGCCGGCCCGCGCCGTGCGCTGCCACGCGTCGACCACCGCCGCGCCGCGCAGCTCGCGCAGCGCCTGTACCCGCTGGCAGAACCCTTCGACGTCGGCGACGAAGTGGCCGTAGTCGTCGAGCAGCAGGCGCACGCGCGCGTCGAGCGCGACGTCGAGCCGCACGCACGGCGCGGCGCGCAGCCGCTGCAGCAGCGCTTCGGGCACGCGCAGCCGGCCGATCGTGCGGCTCTCGGCCTCGACGTACACCGGCCGCGCCGCGTCGACGGCGCGCAGCGCCTGCCACACCGCGGTCTCGAACGCCTTCTGCGACGGCTGCGCGGTGCCCGGCAACGGCCCCAGCACCGAGCCGCGATGGCACGCCAGCGCCTCGAGGTCGAGCACCTGCGCGCCGGCGGCGGCCAGCGCCCGCAGCAGCCGGCTCTTGCCCGACCCGGTGCGGCCGCACAGCGCGACGAGCGACAGCCCGCCCGGCAGCACGTCGAGCTCGGCGCGAACGGCGCGGCGGAATGCCTGGTAGCCGCCGTCGAGCACGTGCACCGTGTAGCCGATGCCGTCGAGCACGGCCGCCAGCGCCGCAGAGCGCTGGCCGCCGCGCCAGCAGTAGACGAGCGGGCGCCAGCCGCGCGGCATCGCGTCGGCATGGGTTTCGATGTGGCGCGCGATGTTGCGCGCGACGAGCACCGCGCCGCGCTTGCGCGCGGCGAACGGCGACACCTGCGCGTAGTCGATGCCGACGTCGCGCCGCTCGGCGTCGTCGAGCACCGGCCAGTTGACCGCGCCGGGCAGCCGGTCGGCCGCGTACTCGCCCGGGCTGCGCACGTCGACGACCGCGTCGTACGCGGCCAGCCCGCGCAGCGCTTCGGCGGCGTCGATGCGGCGCAGCGTCATCTCGCCGGCGCCGGCGCGGCCACCGCGTCGAGCAGTTCGGATTCGATCGACAGCTGCTCGCGCGAGCGCTGCAGCGCCGCGCCGTCGACGAGGAAAGTGTCTTCGACGCGCTCGCCGAGCGTCGTGATCTTGGCCAGCTGCAGGTTCACGCGGTGGCGCGCGAGCACGCGCGCGATCGCGTACAGCAAACCCGTGCGGTCGCTCGCCGACACCGTCAGCAGCCAGTGCTGGGCGCGCTCGTCGGGACGCAGCGACACCCGCGGGACGACCGGGAACGACCGCACGCGGCGCGACACGCGGCCGCTGCGCGGCTCGGGCAGCGGGCCGTCGGACGCGAGCGCGATCGTCGCCTGCGTCTCGACCAGCGACACGAGGTCGCGGTAGGTGATGTCGTCGTCGCCGGCGTCGGGGCCGTACTGCGTCGACACCACCTGGAAAGTGTCGAGCGCATAGCCGGCGCGCGTGGTGTGGATCTTCGCGTCGAGGATGCTGAACCCCGCGCCGTCGAAATAGCCGCAGATCCGCGCGAACAGGTCGGCGCGGTCGGGGCAGTAGACGAGCACCTGCAGCCCGTGGCCGAACGGCGACGGCCGCGCACGAACCACCGGCGTCGCCGTCTCGATGTGGCGCCACAGCGCGCGCGCGTGCCACGCGATGTCGCCGGCGTCGTGGCGCGCGAAGTAGCTCACTTCGAGCGTGCGCCACAGCGGCTCCTCGGTGCCCGGCAGCGCCGAGCGCAGCGCCAGCAGGTGGCGCGCGTCTTCCTTGCGCGCCTCGATCTCGGCGTGCAGGTTCGGCTGCGCGCCGCCGAGAGCGCGCAGCGCCAGCCGGTACAGGTCCTCGAGCAGCTTGCCCTTCCACGCGTTCCAGACCTTGGGCCCGGTGCCGCGGATGTCGGCCACGGTCAGCAGGTACAGCGCCGTGAGCCGGCGCGGCGTGCCGACGATGCGCACGAAGTCGGCAACGACCGCCGGGTCCGACAGGTCTTCCTTCTGCGCGATGCGGCTCATCGTCAGGTGGTGCTGGACGAGGAACTGCACGAGCCGCGTGTCGTCGGCGTCGATGCCGTGGTCGCGGCAGAAGCGTCGCACCTCGGCCGCGCCGAGGTCGGAGTGGTCGCCGCCGCGCCCTTTGGCGACGTCGTGGAACAGCGCCGCCACGTACAGCAGCCACGGCTTGTCCCACTCGGCGGCGAGCTGGCTGCAGAACGGGTACTCGTGCGCGTGCTCGGGGATGAAGAAGCGGCGCAGGTTGCGCAGCACCATCAGGATGTGCTGGTCGACGGTGTAGACGTGGAACAGGTCGTGCTGCATCCGGCCGACGATGCGGCGGAACACCCACAGGTAGCGGCCGAGCACGCTCGTCTGGTTCATCAGCCGCAGCGCGTGGGTGATGCCGCGCGGCTGGCGCAGGATCG
>CBDUBX010000396.1:0-2442 GCA_965365495.1 uncultured Burkholderiales bacterium | reverse complement strand
CCGGCGCTGGCGCTGCTCGCGCTCGGCGCGGTCGCGGCGCTGGCGCCGCCGCTCGGCGACCTGCCGCTGGCCGCGTACGCGTCGGTCGCGCTGCTGCTCGTCGGCGGCGTCGCGCTGGTGCCGGCGGCGGTGCACGCGCTGCTGGTCGCGGTGCCGGCACCGCGCGGCGCGCTGGCGCTGCTCGCGCTGCAGCGCGCGCGCTTTCAACGGCGCACCGCGACCGCCGCGGTCGCCGGCGTCGTCGCCAGCCTGGCGCTGTCGGTCGCGCTGACGGTGATGGTCGCGAGCTTTCGCAGCGGCGTCGCGCAATGGCTCGACGGCGTGCTGCCGGCCGATGTCTATGCGCGCAGCGCGGCGGTCGCGGCGGCCACCGACCAGACCTGGCTGCCCGACGGCTTCGCCGCGCGCGTCGCCGCGCTGCCCGGTGTCGCTCGCGTGCAGGCCACGCGCGTGCGCGCGCTGGCGCTGGCGCGCGGCCGCCCCGCAGTGACGCTGCTCGCGCGCCCGCTGGCCGACGCCGCGCGCGACCTGCCGCTGCTGCGCACGCCGACGCCGCCGGCGGCGCTCCAGACCGGCGAGGTCGGCGTCTACGTCAGCGAGGCGATGGTCGCGCTGTACGGCGCCGAACAGGGGTCGACGCTGACGCTGCCGCTGGCCGGCGGCGTCCGTGCGCGCGTGCTCGGCGTGTGGCGCGACTACGCACGCCAGTTCGGCAGCGTCGTCGTCGACGCCGCGGCGTACCGCGCCGCGACCGGCGACGCGCGTGTCAACGACCTCGCGCTGTGGCTCGCACCGGGTGCCGACGCCGACGCGGTGCTCGAAGCGCTGCGCGCGCTGCTGCCCGACCCGGCGATGCTCGACATCGCGACCACAACCGAGCTGCGCCGGCTGTCGCTGCGCATCTTCGACCGCAGCTTCGCGGTGACCTACTACCTGCAGGCGGTGGCGATTGCGATCGGCCTCGTCGGCGTCGCGGCCAGCCTGTCGGCGCAGGTGCTGGCGCGGCGCAAGGAGTTCGGCCTGCTGGCGCACCTGGGGCTCACCAAGGCGCAGGTCGTCGGAGTCGTCGCCGGCGAGGGTGCGGCGTGGGTCGCCGCCGGCGCGCTGGTCGGGCTGGCGCTGGGGCTGGCGATCAGCCTCGTGCTCGTCTTCGTCGTCAACCCGCAGAGCTTCCACTGGACGATGGACCTCGTGCTGCCGTGGTCGCGGCTCGCCGCGCTCGGCGTCGCGGTGCTCGTCGCCGGCACCGTCACCGCGGCGTTCAGCGCGCGCAGCGCGGCGTCGCGCAGCGCGGTGCTGTCGGTCAAGGAGGACTGGTGAACCCGCGCCGCCGCGGGTGGCTGCGCGCGCTGGCCGCGGCGACGCTGCCGCTGGCGCGCGTTGCCGAGACGACCGCGGCGACCGCGGCGACCGCGGCGACAGCGCCCGCCGGCGCCGCGGCCGAAGGCGACGCGCCGACGGTGCGGCGCGGCCGCGTGCTCGAATTTCCGCGCGACCACGGCGCGCACCTCGCGGCGCGCACCGAATGGTGGTACGCGACGGGCTGGCTCGCGCCGCCGGGCACCGACGCGGCGACGGCGACGCCGTCGCACGGCTTTCAGGTGACGTTCTTCCGCAGCCGCACCGGGCTCGCGACCGATGTGGCGGGCCGCTTCGCCGCGCGCCAGCTGCTGTTCGCGCACGCCGCGGTGACGACGCTCGCCGACGGCCGCCATCGCCACGACCAGCGCATCGTCCGCTGGAACGGCGACCCCGGCGCGGCGACCGGCGCCGCGGCGACGACCGACGCCGACGTGCACATCGGCGCGTGGCGGCTGAAGCGCGAGGCCGACGCGTGGCGCACCGCGGTCGACGGCGACGGCTTCGACCTCGCGCTCGACCTCGTGCCGATGCAACCGTCGCTGCTGCAGGGCGACGCCGGCTTCTCGCGCAAGGGGCCCGACGAAGCGCAAGCCAGCCACTACGTGACCGAGCCGCAACTGGCGACCACGGGCCGCGTCGCCACCGGCGGGGCGACACTCGCCGGCCGCGCGTGGATCGACCACGAGTGGAGCGACGAGATCCTGCACCGCGACGCCGTCGGCTGGGACTGGTGCGGCATCAACCTCTTCGACGGCAGCGCGCTGACCGCGTTCGTGCTGCGTCGTGCCGACGGCCGAGCGGTGTGGGCCGGCGGCAGCTTCCGCCGCCCCGGCGGCGCTGCGCAGGCGTTCGCCGCCGACGCGGTGCGCTGGGTCGCCGAACGCCGCTGGCGCAGCGCCGCGACCGGCGCCGACTACCCGGTCCAGTGGCGCGTCGAGACGCCGGCCGGCCGGCACACGCTGCGTGCGCTGCTCGACGCGCAGGAGCTCGACAGCCGCGCCAGCACCGGTACCGTCTACTGGGAAGGCTTGAGCGAACTGCTCGACGCCGCGGGGCGGCGCGTCGGCCTCGGCTACCTCG
>CBDUBX010000395.1:0-2443 GCA_965365495.1 uncultured Burkholderiales bacterium | reverse complement strand
CTTTCCCGGCACCGACGCGCGCATGCGGCGCTACGCGCCGGCGGCGCTGGCGCTGGCGCGCGACGCGGTCGCAGCGCTCGACGCCGACGCCGCGGCGCTCGACGCGCGTCTCGCGGCGGTGACCCACCTCGTGCTCGCGAGCTGCACCGGCTTCGTCGCGCCGGGGCTCGACGTGCAGCTCGTCGACGCGCTCGGCCTGGCGCCGACGGTGCAGCGCACCGTCGTCGGCTTCATGGGCTGCTCGGCGGCGCTGCCGGCGCTGCGCGTCGCGCAGCAGGCGGTGCTCGCCGACCCGGCGGCGCGCGTCCTGGTCGTCAACGTCGAGCTGTGCTCGCTGCACCTGCACGAAAGCCGCTCGATCGAGAAGCTGCTGTCGTTCCTGCTGTTCGGCGACGCGGCGAGCGCGGCGCTGGTCGGCACGGCGCGCGCCGGCGTCGAGATCGTCGACTTCCAGTCGCAGCTGCTGCCCGACAGCCGCGGTCTGATCACCTGGGACATCGGCGACGCCGGCTTCGAGATGCACCTGTCGGGCCACGTGCCGGGGCGCATCGCCGCGGCGCTGCGCGCGGCGCGCGACGACGGCGGCATGCGCGCGCTGCTGCGCGGCCGGCGCGCGTCCGACTACGCGCACTGGGCGGTGCACGCCGGCGGCCGCAGCGTGCTCGACGCGGTGCACGACGGCTTGGCGCTGCCGGCCGACGCGCTGGCCGATTCGCGCGCGGTGCTCGCCGCGGTCGGCAACGTGTCGTCGGCGACGGTGATGTTCGTGCTGCAGCGGCTGCTCGCCCGCGCGCCGGCGCGCGGCGCGCCGACCGAAGGGCTGGCGCTCGCGTTCGGCCCTGGGGTCGCCGCCGAGTCGATGCGATTTCGCCGGGTCGCGGACGGCACATGAGCGGCCGCGGGCGGCTCGCGGTGCGCAGCCGCGAGCCCGAGCTGATGGACGGCGCCGGGCTCGGCGACGCCGCGCTGCACGCGCGCGTCCTCGCCGACCTGGCGCGGATCAACCGCGTCACGCGCACCCACGCGCCGGTGCTCGACTTCCTGCGCCGCGCGTGGTCGCGCCACCCGCCCGGGCAGACCGTCGCCGTGCTCGACGTCGGCTGCGGCGAGGGCGACCTGCTGCGCGCGGTGCACCGCGCCGCGGCGCGGGACCGACGGCCGGTGCGGCTCGTCGGGCTCGACCTGCACCCGCACAGCGTGAGCGCGGCGCGCGCCGCGACGCCGGCGGCGCTGGCGATTGACTACCGCTGCGGCGACGTCTTCGCGACCGACCCCGGCGCGGTCGATTACGTCGTCAGCTCGCAGCTCGCGCACCACCTCGATGACGACGCGATCGTCGCGTTCATCCAGTGGCAGCAGCGCCACGCGCGCGCCGGCTGGTGCGTCGCTGACCTGCGGCGGCATTGGTTCGCGTATTACGGCTTTCGCTGGCTGGCGCGCGTCGCCGGCTGGCACCGCGTCGTGCGCATCGACGGCACGCGGTCGATCGCGCGGTCGTGCACCGAAGCCGAGTGGCGCGTGTTGTTGGCACGCGCCGGCGTCGCCGCGACGATCGCGCGCCGCGCGCCGTTCCGGCTGACGGTCAGCGCGCTGGCCGCCGTCGCGTGACGCACCGTGCCGCGATGGCCGACGACCGAGCCGCGCCGGTGATCGTCGGCGCCGGGCTCGCCGGCAGCGCCGCGGCGGTGCTGCTGGCGCGCGCCGGCGAGCGCGCAACGCTGCTCGAACGCACGACCGCGCCGCAGCCGCGGCTGTGCGGCGAGTTCGTCAGCGCCGAGGCGGTGGCCGCGCTCGCCGCGCTCGGCGTCGACGCGCGCGCGCTCGGCGGCCAGCCGACGCGGCGGCTGCGGCTCGTCTGCGGCCGCGTCGTCGTCGACGCCGAGCTGCCGTTCGAAGCGCTGGGTCTGAGCCGGCGCGCGATCGACGGCGCGCTCCAGACGCGCGCCGTGGCTGCCGGTGCGCTGCTGCGCCGCGGCGCGCGCGTCGTCAACGTCGAGCTCGGCGACGCGCGCCGCCCGCACGCGTTGCGCCTCGCCGACGGCACCGCGGTCGGCGCGCCGTCTCTGTGGTGGGCTTGCGGCAAGACCGACGTCGCGCCGCTGGCGCGCGCGCCACGGCGGCCGCCCGAGCCGCTCGTCGGCTGGCAGCAGCATTACGAGCTCGCGCCGGCGGCGGCGCGCGACTTGGCCGGCGGCATCGACGTTGCGTGGTTCGACGGCGGCTACGCCGGGTTGCAGCCGATCGAAGGCGGCCGCGCCAACCTGTGCCTGCTGCTGCACCGCGATGCGGCCGCGCCGGGCCTCGCCGCCGCGTTGCAGCAGATCGAAGCCGGCGCGCCGGCGTTCGCGCAGCGGCTCGCCGGCGCACGGCCGGTCGACGGACCGCCGCAATCCGTTTTTCGCGTGCCGTACGGCCACTTGCACGCCCCGCGCCGCGGCGATGG
>CBDUBX010000394.1:0-2451 GCA_965365495.1 uncultured Burkholderiales bacterium | reverse complement strand
GACGCTCGGCGACGGCGTCGTGATGTTCACGCTCGACCGCGAGCTCGGGTCGTGGATGCTCACCGAGACCGGGTTGCGCGTGCCCGACGACAGCCGCGAGTTCGCGATCAACATGGCCAACTCGCGCCACTGGGCGCCGCCGGTGACGCGCTACATCGACGAGTGCCTGGCCGGCCGCGACGGCCCGCGCGGCAAGGACTTCAACATGCGCTGGGTGGCGAGCATGGTCGCCGACGTGCACCGCATCCTGATGCGCGGCGGCGTGTTCATGTACCCGTGGGACGACCGCGACCCGACCAAGCCGGGCAAGCTGCGGCTGCTGTACGAGGCCAACCCGATGGCCTTCATCGTCGAGCAGGCCGGCGGCTTCGCGAGCACCGGGCGCGAACGCATCATGGACGTGGTGCCGAAGAGCCTGCATCAGCGGGTCAGCGTCGTCCTCGGGTCGAAGAACGAGGTCCAGCGGGTCGTCGACTACCACGCCGAACACGACGCCGCGGTGCCGCGTGCATCGACGGCGACGGCGACGGCGTGATCCGCGGCGCCGCCTCCGCGGCACCGCCGCCCCGCCGCGCCGTGGCCCGGCTTTACAAGCGTTGACCTCGCCCACTCGCCGCGTTGACGCGGCCGCGTCATCCTCGGTGGGACCGATGGTCGAGCGCGCCCAGCCCGCCGAATTCCCGTGCCGATGCGCGCCGCGTCGCGCTCGGTCGCTCCGCGACGTCGGCGCGGCCGCGTCGATCGCCGTCGCCGCGGTGCTCGTAGGCTGCGCGTCGCTGCCCGACGCGTCGCCGGCAGCGCGCGCCGACATCGCGGCCGCCGCGGCAGCGGTGCCGTCGGCGTGGCAGGCGCCACTGCCGGCGGGCGCCGACGCGGCGCCGGCCGCCGTCGCCGCGTGGTGGAAGCGCTTCGACGACGCGCTGCTCGCCGACCTCGTCCGCCGCGCGGTCGTCGACGGCACCGACGTCCGCACCGCGCAGGCGCAGCTGCGCCAGGCGCGCGCGCTGCGCGACCAGGCCGCGGCGGCTGTGTCGCCGACGCTGTCCGGGTCGGCGCAGGCGCAGGCTGCGCAGCGCGACGACGCGCCGCGAACCCACGGCGTCGGCGTCGCGATCGACGCCCGCTGGGACCCCGACGTCTGGGGCGGCACGCGCGCCGGCGTCGACGCCGCCGCGGCCACCGAGGACGCGCAGCGCGCCGCGGTCGGCGCGACGCGGATCGCGGTCGCCGCCGAGGTCGCCGCGACCTACGTCGACCTGCGCGCCAACCAGGCGCGGCTGGCGATCGCCCGCGCCAACCTCGACAGCCAGGCGCAGACGCTGCAGATCGCGCAGTGGCGGCAGCAGGCCGGCCTCGTGACGTCGCTCGACGTCGCGCAGGCGCGCGCGTCGGTCGAGCAGACGCGCGCCCAGCTACCGGCGCTGCAGGCGGCGATCGCGCAAGGCGCGCATGCGCTCGCGGTGCTGACCGGGCAGTCGCCTGCGGCGCTGAACGCCATGCTCGCCGCCACCGCCGCACCGCTGCCGTCGCCGCCGGCGACGCTCGCGGTGGGCATCCCGGCCGACGTGCTGCGCCGCCGCCCCGACGTCGTTGCCGCCGAGCGGCGCCTCGCCGCCGCGGCGGCGCGCGTCGCCCAGGCCGACGCGGCGCAGCGCCCGGCGTTGAACTTGTCGGGGTCGATCGGCCTGGACGCGCTGAACGTCGCCGCGCTGACGAGGAGCGGCGCCGGTTTCGCGTCGCTGCTCGTCGGTCTGGCGTTGCCGATCGTCGACGGCGGCCGGCTCGCGGCGCAGGTCGACGCGCAGCAGGCCGCGCGCGACGAAGCCACCTCAGCGTGGCGCGCGACGGTGCTCGCCGCGCTGCAGGAGGTCGAGGACACGCTGGTTGCGCTGGTCGCGACGCGCGACCAGCTCGCGGCGCAGCAGGCCGCCGCGGCCGCGGCGCGCACCGCTGCCGACCTCGCCGATCAGAGCTACCGCAGCGGCCTCGTCGACTTCCAGAACGTGCTGCAGACGCAGCGCACGCGGCTCGCCGCCGACGACGCGGTGGCCACCACCGCCGCCGCGGTCGTGACGCAGCACGTGCGGCTGTACAAGGCGCTCGGCGGCGGCTGGGAGCCGACCGACGACGCGAACGAACCGACGACGCGATGACCGAACGCCCCGCGACCCACAACCCCGACAACGTGTCGATCGCCTCGCTGCTCGGCCCGGCCGGGCGACGCCGCCGCTGGTGGCAGCGGCCGACGACGTGGGGGCTGCTGCTCGCCGTCGTCGCAGTCGGCGTCGGCTACGCGGTGTGGGCCGGACGACGCGACGCCGCCGCCGCGCCGCGCTACGAGACGCAGGCCGCGGCGCGCGGCGCGATCACCGTCACCGTCACCGCCAGCGGCACGCTGCAGCCGACGACGCAGGTCGCCATTGGCAGCGAGCTGTCGGGCACCGTGACGCG
>CBDUBX010000393.1:0-2451 GCA_965365495.1 uncultured Burkholderiales bacterium | reverse complement strand
TCGATCGACAAGGTCGCCGGCCCGGTCGGCGAGGCGCTGATCATGACGGCGATCGGCCTGGCGGTCGCGGTGCCGGCGGTGATGGGCTACAACTGGCTCGTGCGGCGCAACAAGGTCGTGCTCGACCAGACGCGCGCCTTCGCCGGCGACCTGCACAACGTGCTGATCGCCGGCCACCGCTGACGCGTGAGGCGGCACGGCCGGCCGCGCGCCGGCCGGCTTCGAAGGAGTCCTTAAGCGATGGCGATGCAAATCGGCCCCGCCGACGACGGCGGCGAGGAACAGTTCAACAACACGATCAACACCACGCCGCTGGTCGACGTGATGCTCGTGCTGCTGATCATCTTCCTGATCACCGTGCCGGTCGTCACGCAGACGATCCAGCTCGACCTGCCGAAGGAACGCAACATCCCGCTGCAGACCAAGCCCGAGAACATCGTGCTCGCGGTCAACCGCGACGGCGAGGTGTTCTGGAACACGCAGCCGATGCCCGACAACGAAGCGATCGTCGAGCGGTTGAAGCTCGAAGCGGTAAAGGAGCCGCAGCCCGAGGTGCACATCCGCGGCGACGGCGAGGTGCGCTACGAATCGGTCGGCCGGCTCGTCGTCGACTGCCAGCGCGCCGGCATCTTCAAGGTCGGCTTCATCCTCGAGCCGCCGCCCGGCGCCGGCTCGCGACTCTGACCGCAGCAAGGACGGACCGACGATGGCCATGAACGTGGGCGCCGCTGGCGGCGACGACGAAGTGATGATCGACATCAACACCACGCCGCTGATCGACGTGATGCTGGTGCTGCTGATCATGTTCATCATCACGATCCCGATCCAGACGCACGCGGTGAAGATGAACATGCCGGTGCCGAACAACGCGCTGCCGCCGCCGGTGCCGCCCGAGATCGTGCGCATCGACGTCGACTTCGACGGCACGATCATCTGGAACGGCGAGGTCGTCGAGGCCGGCAACCGCGACGAGGTCGAGCAGCGCCTCGCGGCGATCGCCGCGCGCGCCGACCAGCCCGAGGTCCACCTGCGGCCGAACAAGCTCGTCGTCTACAAGCACGTCGCGATGATCATGGCCACCGCGCAGCGGCTCGGCGTGACGAAAATCGGCATCGTCGGCAACGAGCAGTTCCTGTGATGGCCGCGATGCAAGCACTGCGCACTTTCGCGATCGCCGCAGCGCTCGGCGCCGCGGTCGCCACCGCGCACGCGCAACCCGCGCTGCGCCCCGAGGTCGGCAAACCGTTGCAGCAGGCCGGCGAACTTTTGCGCGCCGGCAAGGCGCGCGAGGCGCTGGCCAAGGTGCGCGAGGCCGAGCGTGTCGGTGGGCGCAGCGCGGCCGAACAGTCGACGATCGACCGCATGAAGGCCGCTGCCGCGCAGCGCGCCGGCGACACGGCGACGGCGATCGACGCGCTGCAGTCGGTCTACGAAAGGGCCGGCGGCGGCGAGAAGGGCGAGCTCGCGGCGCAGATCGCTGCGGCCTACGCGCAGCAGCGCAACCATGCGCGCGCCGGCGAATGGGTCGAACGCGCGGTCGCCGCCGGCAACAACGGCGCGACCGTGCGCCAGCTGCAGCAATACCTGCGCTCGGCGAGCGGCGATTACGCGTCGATCGCCCGCGAGGCCGGCGCCGCGGTGGCCGCTGCCGAGCGCGCCGGCCGTCGGCCCGACGAAGCCGACCTGCTGCGGCTGGCCGATGCGCAGCAGCGGACGAACCAGACCGCCGGCTACGTCGCGACGCTCGAGAAGCTGCTGCTGAACTATCCGAAGAAGGACTACTGGTCGGCCTACCTCGGCCGGCTGCCGCGCAAGGCCGGCTTCGCCGACCGCTACCGCGTCGACGTGCTTCGGCTGCGGCTGGCCAGCGGCACGCTCGAGGGCACGGCCGATTTCATGGAGCTCGCGCAGCTGTCGCTGCAGGCCGGGTTGCCCGCCGAGGCGCTGCGCATCATCGACCAAGGCTATCAGGCGGGCGCGCTCGGCACCGGCGAAGAAGCCGCGCGCCACCAGCGGCTGCGCGACCTGGCGGTCAAGCAGGAGGCGCAGGCGCGCGCGTCGTCGGCGCAGGACCTTGCCGAGGCGAAGGCGGCCGCGACCGGCGACGCGCTGGTGACCGTCGGCTACCGCGAAGCGACCCTCGGCCGCGTCGCCGAAGGCGTGGCGTTGATCGAGCAAGGCATCGCCAAGGGCGGGCTGAAGCGCCCCGAGGACGCGCGGCTGCGGCTCGGGCTGGCGCAGCTGATGTCGCCGCAGACCAAGGCCGCCGGCATCCGCACGCTGCGCAGCGTCAAAGGCACCGACGGCGTCGCCGACGTCGCGCGGCTGTGGGCCGTCGTCGGCAGCAACGGCGGCTGATCGCCCGCTGAGGCGGTTGCGACGACCCGCCCCGCGCGTCGCGCCGCGACGCGTCCGACGCCGAGGTACCGTTCGCGCCCGCGGCGGTCGGCC
>CBDUBX010000392.1:0-2454 GCA_965365495.1 uncultured Burkholderiales bacterium | reverse complement strand
ACATCGAATACGGCGACCTCGACAAGAAGTACCAGCAGTCGACCTTCGGCGCCCACTTCGTCGAGGTGGGCGTCGACGCGCTGACGGCCGAGGTGCGCATCCGCCGCATGCTCGCGGTGTGCGCCGCCGGCCGCATCCTCAACCCGAAGTCGGCGCGCAGCCAGGTGATCGGCGCGATGACGATGGGCGTCGGCGCGGCGCTGATGGAAGAGCTGGCGGTCGACCCGCGTCGCGGCTTTTTCGTCAACCACGACCTCGCCGGCTACGAAGTGCCGGTGCACGCCGACATCCCGCACCAGGAGGTGATCTTTCTCGACGAGACCGACCCGATGTCGTCGCCGATGAAGGCCAAGGGCGTCGGCGAGCTCGGCATCTGCGGCGTCGGCGCGGCGGTCGCGAACGCGGTCTACAACGCCACCGGGGTGCGCGTTCGCGACTATCCGATCACGCTCGACAAGCTGCTCGACAAGATGCCGCTGGCCGTCTGACGCCGGGCTCGCCATGGAAGCGCTCGACCTCGACGTGCTGCGCACGCTGCGCGACTGGCGCGCCGCCGGCCGACCGGCGCTGCTGGCGACCGTCGTTCGCACTTGGGGTTCGTCGCCGCGGCCGGTCGGCTCGTTGATGGCGCTGCGCGACGACGGCGCGGTCGTCGGCTCGGTCAGCGGCGGCTGCGTCGACGACGACCTGGTGGCGCGCTACGACCCGCGGGGCAGCGGGGCGAGGGCCGATGCGCTGCGCGCCGGCCCGCCGCAGCGGCTGCGCTACGGCGCCGGCGCCGACGACGCCGAGCGCTTCGAGCTGCCGTGCGGCGGCACGCTCGAGCTGCTGCTCGAACACGATCCGCCGGTCGGGCCGCTGACGGCGCTGGTCGACGCGCTCGCCGCCGGGCGGACGGTGCGGCGCACGGTGTCGCTGCGCGACGGGGCGACGGTGCTCGCCGACGCCGACGGCCCCGACGACCTCGTCGTCGGCGCCGACACACTGACGCAGACCTTCGGCCCCGCCGCGCGGATGTTGCTGATCGGTGCCGGCGCGATCGCTGGCTATCTGGCGTCGATGGCGCGGTTCAACGGCTATGCGGTCACCGTCTGCGACCCGCGCGCCGAGCACACCGCCGCCTTCGACGCCGCCGGTGTCACGTTGACGACCGCGATGCCCGACGACGCGGTCATCGCGTTCCGGCCCGACGAGCGCAGCTGCGTCGTCGCGTTGACCCACGATCCGAAGCTCGACGATCTGGCGTTGATCGACGCGCTCGCGTCGCCGGCGTTTTACGTCGGCGCGATCGGCAGCCGGCGCAACCACGCCGCGCGGCGGCAGCGGCTAAAGGCGCACTTCGCCGTCGACGACGCCGCGCTGCAGCGGCTGCACGGGCCGGTCGGGCTGGCGATCGGCAGCCACACGCCGGCAGAAATCGCGGTCAGCGTGATGGCGCACGTCATCGCGGCCAAGAACGGCGTCGCCGACGTGGCACCCTGGCCGCGGCCGGCGGCCGGGGCGATGGGCGCCTGCGGTGCGCAAGCGCCGGCGGGCGTGGCGGGCGACGTCGACGTGGCGATCGGCGGCGGCAACCGACCTGTCTAAGGAGACCGGCCGGCGGTGAAAGCGGCATCGTCCGACGCCGGCCTCCGCTTGCCGCCTGCGCAAACCCGCACGCGGGGGTGCAACTTTCGCGAGACCGGGAAGTCGCAAACCGACCCCCGACCTATACTGGTTTCGCTCCCCTCGCAACGCGCGTGCGCGCAGTCGAAAGGCGCCGGACATGGCCTCGAAGATGAAACTCGTCGGCATCCTCGCGATCGGGGCCCTCGCGGGAGCACTGACGACGATGCAGCTGCAGGCCGTGGCGCGTAACAGCGCCGCGCCGCTGCCGCTCGAGGAAGTGCAGCAGCTGGCCACGGTGTTCGACCGCGTCAAGGGCCAGTATGTCGAGCCGGTCGACGACAAGAAGCTGATCAACGACGCGATCGCCGGCATGGTCGCCGGGCTCGACCCGCATTCGCAGTACTTCGACAAGAAGTCGTTCAAGGAATTTCGCGAGGCGACCGGCGGACGCTTCGTCGGCATCGGCATCGAGATGGGCATGGAAGACGGCCTCGTGAAAGTCGTCTCGCCGATCGAGGGTTCGCCGGCGTTCCGCGTCGGCCTGAAGCCGGGCGACCTGATCACCCGCATCGACGACACGCCGGTCAAGGGCCTGACCGTCGACCAGGCGGTCAAGCGCATGCGCGGCGAGCCGAACACCAAGGTCACGCTGAGCGTGTTCCGCAAGTCGGAGAGCCGCAGCTTCCCGGTGACGATCGTCCGCGAAGAGATCCGTATGCAGAGCGTGCGCGCGAAGATCGTCGATCCCGGCTACGGCTGGCTGCGCGTGAGCCAGTTCCAGGACCGCACCGTCGACGACTTCGCGCGCAAGCTCGACGAGCTGTACAAGCAGGACCCGAACCTCAA
>CBDUBX010000391.1:0-2465 GCA_965365495.1 uncultured Burkholderiales bacterium | reverse complement strand
ATCTTCGTCACCGTCGTGCTGCCGCTGCTCAAGCCGATCGTCGTCACGCTGGCGGTGCTCGTCTTCCTCGGCGCGTGGAACGACTTCATGTGGCCGCTGATCGTGCTGTCCGAGCGCGAGCTGCAGACGCTGCCGGTGGCGCTGGCCGGGCTGTCGCGCGAGCACGTGCAGGACACCGAGCTGATGATGGCCGGGTCGGTGGTGACGATCGCGCCGGTGCTGGCGCTGTTCCTCGTGCTGCAGCGCCACTACATGAAGGGGCTGCTGATGGGCAGCGTGAAGTGACGCGCCACCGCGCCGGCGTCGCGGCGGCGATCGCGCTGGCTTGCGCGGCGGTGTCGGTCGCGTCGGCTGCGCCGCCGGCCGTCGTCGACGTGCGACCGGTCGACGACGCCGCGGCGTGGCGCGTCACCGTGTCCGACCAGGTGCGCGCCGCGCTGCGCGTCGACGCTCGCGACGGCAGCCTGTGCGTCGACTACGACTTCGCCGGCGTGTCGGGCTACGCGGTGCTCGCGCGCACGCTGCCGATCGCCTGGCCGGCGCGTCCCGCGGTCGTCGCGCGCGTCAAGACCGCCGGCGCGGTCAACGACTTCCAGCTGAAGTTCGTCGACGCGTCGGGCGACAACGTCTGGTGGGCGACCAAGCCCGACGCCACCGGCACCGCGGCGCTGCCGGCCACGCTCGCCGACGTCGCGTTCCGCGCCCGGCACCTGGGCTTCGCGTGGGGACCGACCGTCGACCGCACGCTGCGCGCGACCGAGCGCGTCGAGTTCGTCGTCGCCGCCGGGCGCGACGGCGGCCGCGGCTCGCTGTGCGTCGCGCGGCTCGCGGTCGTCGACCGCAGCGGCGACGCCGCGCCGCTCGACCGGCCGGTGGTCGCGCGCGACGGCAACCGCGTCGTCGTCGACTTCGGCGCGCTGCGCGAGTTGAACGGCGTGACGCTGCGCTGGCCCGCCGGCGCCGCGCCGCGCGACTACACGCTGGCGCTGCGCGACGGCGACGGCCGCGCGCCGGCCGGCCGCTGGCGCGTCGTGCGCCGCGTCCGCGGCAGCAACGGCGGCATCGACGCGCTGTTCCTGCCCGACGAGGAAGCGCAGGCGCTGCGCATCGAGCTGCCCGCCGGCGCGCCGACGCCCGACGTGCAGCCGATGGCGCCGGCGCAGTGGCCGACCGTCGACGCGGCGATCGCCACGCTCGCCGCCTCAGCGCCGCGCGGCGACCTGCCGCGCGCCTACGTCGGCGAGCAGGATTACTGGACGCTGGTCGGCGTCGACGGCGGCGGCGCGCGGTCGGCGCTGCTGTCCGAAGACGGCGCGATCGAGGTCGGCCGCGGCGGCTTCAGCGTCGCGCCGGCGGTGCGCTTCGCCGACGGTCGTTGGTTGACGTGGGCGCAGGCGGCGATCGACCACACGCTGCGCGGCGGCGACCTGCCGCTGCCGCGGGTGCGCTGGCGCGGCGACGGTGTCGGGCTCGCGATCGACGCCGCCGCCGACGGCCCGGCCGCGTCGCCGACGCTGCTCGCGCGCTACACGCTGACCAACACCGGGCACGAGCGCCGCGCCGGCGCGCTGCTGCTCGCGCTGCGGCCGTGGCAGGTCAACCCGCCGCAACAGTTCCTGTCGACGCCCGGCGGAACGACGCCGGTCGCGGCGCTGGCGCGCGACGGCGACTCGATCGTCGTCGACGGCCGCGTCGCGCTGCAGCCGACGGTTGCGCCCACAGCGGTCACCGCGCTGCCGTTCGACAGCGGGCTGACGCTGGCCGCGCTGCACGCCGCGCCGGCACTGACCGCGCTCGCCGACCCGCAAGCGCTGGCGTCGGCGGCGTGGCGCTTCGACTTCGACCTCGCGCCGGGCGCGTCGGCGACCATCGGCTGGACCGCGCCGCTGCCGCCCGCGGCGGGCCGCGCCGCACGGTCGCCGATGACGCGCGGCCACGCGCCGCCGGCCGAGGCCGCGGCGCGCGCCGCGGCCGCCGCCGCGATCGACCCCGCGGCGCTGGACGCGCGCTTCGACGCCGCCGCCGCCCACTGGCGAGCGCGGCTCGACCGCGTTCGGCTGACGCTGCCGCCCGACGCGCAGCGCATCGGCCACACGCTGAACAGCGCGCTGGCGCAGATCCTGATGTCGCGCGACGGCCCGGCGCTGCAGCCGGGCACGCGCAGCTACGCGCGCAGCTGGGTGCGCGACGGCGCGATGATGGTCGCCGGGCTGCTGCGCCTGGGCGAGGTCGACGCGTCGCGCGACTTCGTCGACTGGTTCGCCGGCCACGTCTTCGCGTCGGGCAAGGTGCCGTGCTGCGTCGACGCTCGCGGCGCCGACCCGGTGGTCGAGAACGACAGCCATGGCCAGTTCGTCCACGCCGTCGCCGAGGTCTGGCGGCATACCGGCGACACCGCGTGGTTGCGCCGCCACTGGCCGGTGGTGCAGCGCGTCGTCGCGTGGCAGGAGGCGCTGCGCCAGAGC
>CBDUBX010000390.1:0-2467 GCA_965365495.1 uncultured Burkholderiales bacterium | reverse complement strand
CCAGCGGCAGCGCCGGCCGTCGACCGCCTCGAAGGCCGACGGCAGGCCGAGCAGCCGCCAGCCGTCGCCGGCGTCGACGAACACGCGCTGGCCGTGGCTGGCGAACGGCGCGACGTAACCGCGCACCGTGGTCAGGCAGCGGTTGGCCGACACGTGGCCCTGGGTCAGCATCGAATGGAAGACGCCGCCCATCCACGCGGTCGACGTCAGCGCGGTCTCGTCGGGAACCGGCCGGGTGCCGCCGCGCAGCAGCTGGCCGTGCGGCCGCAGCACCGCGAGCTCCTTAGCGCGCAGCACGACGTGCGCGCGGTCGCCATGGAAAAACGCCAGCAGCCGGCCGTCGGCGGCGTACTCGGCGTGGCGGCGCTCGGTACCGAAGGCGGCGTCGATCTCGGCGGCGTCGAGGTCGCGCGCGGCCAGCCGCGGCGCGGTGGCGAACAGCGACGCCGACGGCGGCGGCGACGCCGGCAAAGGCGACGGCGACGGCGACGGCGACGGCGACAGGGGTGATGGCAGCAACGATGACGATGGCGTCGACGACGCGCAGGGGTCGGTCGCAGCAATTGCTGCCGCGGCGACCGCCGCCGGCGGCCGCGGCGCGCCGGCCACCGCGGCGGCGCCGGCGGTCGTCGTCACCACCGCTTCGGTCGCTGCCGGCGGCTGGCGCTCGGCCAGCGCCCACGCGGCGTCGGCCAGCGCCGCGTCCTCGGCGGCCGTTGCCGCAGGGTGGTCGCGCTGCAGCCAGACGAAGAACCCCGCGGCCGCCGAATCGCCTGCGGCGACCGACAGCGGCGCGTCCTGGATCGCGACCAGCGCGTGTTCGTGCTGCAGCCGCTCGGCCGGCAGGCCGGCCGCGACGCCGGCCGGCGCGTCGCCGGTGCGCGGCGCGGTGCCGAACCACTGCCGCGCGTCGGTGGCCCAGGCGACGCCGCGGCGCAGCGACCCGGCCACGAGCCACGGGTGGCGACCGCCCTGCGGCTGGTTCTGCCGCGCGGCGAGCATCGCGCCGCGGTCGGCGTGGGTCAGCGGCGCGAGGTCGACGTAGTGGCTGACGTAGTACTCGTTGAGCCGCACCGCCATCGGCGACGCGAGCGCGACGTCCTGCACGAGGACGGCGTCGCCGTGCCACGCCGCGCCGTCGTGCGGCGCGAGCCGCAGGTGCCAGAACCACGCCGGCGCCGCTGCGGCGAGCACGAGGTGCAGGTCGACGTCGACGCCGCGCCAGCGGCCGCGGGCGCGCCAGTGGCGGTCGCTGCCGGTGGCCACCGTGCGCAGCGGCGACGCCGGGCCGAGCAGCGGCGTCGCGTCGGCGACGGCGTCGCTGACATCGGCGTCGAGGCGGCGCAGCCACAGGTTGGCCGGGCCGCCTTCGAGCGCGTTGCCGACGAACAGGTTGACGAGCAGCCCGGTCGCGGTGTCGTCGATGCGGCGCACCGCGCCGTGCTCGAACAGCTCGACCGCCAGCCCCGACGGGCTGGCGAGGCGGTGGACAGCGGAATCGGCGTTCACGGTCTCTTTCGTCAGGCGGGGCGCGGCCGGCGGCGCTGCGCGAGCAGCCACGGCACGAGCGCGGGGTCGTCGTAGGCGGGGGTCCAGGCGTCGTGGCCGACGCCCGGGTAGACGATGAACTCGGCGCGCCCGCCGCAGGCGCGCAGCGCGTCGATGCACGCCTGCTGCGCGGCCAGCGGCACGACCGGGTCGTCGGCGCCGTGGTAGGCGCGCACCGGCACGTCGCGCGCGGCGCACACCGCCGCCGGGTCGCCGTAGCCGCACACCGGAGCGATCGCCGCCAGGTCGCGCGGGTGCGCCGCGGCCCAGCGCCAGACGCCGTGGCCGCCGAGGCTCAGGCCGGTGGCGCAGACGCGGTCGGCGTCGATCGCCAGCCGCGCTTGCAGCGCGCCGACCAGCGCGTGCAGCTCGGCCGGGTTCCACACTCGGCGCGCCGGCAGCTGCGGCGCGAACAGCACGAACGGCAGGTGGCCGCCGCGCGCGACGAGCCGTGGCAGACCGTAGATGGCGACCCGCGCGAGGTCGTCGCCGCGCTCGCCCGAGCCGTGGAGGAAGACGACGAGCGGCCAGGCGCCCGCGGCGGTGCCGGCGGCGGATTCGCGCGGCAGGTACAGCCAGGCGCGCACCGGGTCGACGCGGCCCGCGAGCGGCACCGCCACCGCATGCAGCCGACCGGCGGCCAACGGCGCGGCGGCGAGCGGCGTCGGCACGGCGGCAGCGGTCGTCGGCGGCGGCTGCGCGCGCGCGGCGAGCGCGGCGGGGGCGGCGAGCGCGGCGCGGCGCGTGATCATCGGCTCGCGGTGCCCGCAGGCGGTGCCGCGGACGCAGTGGGAAGCCTCTGCCGCCATGGCGCTGACCTATGGGCAGCGGCTGCGCCACGTCATCATCCCGCAGGCGCTGCGCCTGAGCGTGCCCCCGACGATCGGCTTCGTCGTGCAGCTCTTCAAGAACACCTCGC
>CBDUBX010000389.1:0-2467 GCA_965365495.1 uncultured Burkholderiales bacterium | reverse complement strand
TCGAGATCGTCAGCGTCGATTCGGCGCAGGTCTACCGCGGCATGGACATCGGCACCGCGAAGCCGTCGGCCGACGAACGCGCCGCGGTCGCGCACCACCTGATCGACATCGTCGACCCGGCCGATGCGTACTCGGCCGCGGCGTTCGCCGCCGACGCGTCGCGGCTGGCTGGAGAGATCCGCGCGCGCGGCCGCGTGCCGCTGCTCGTCGGCGGCACGATGCTGTACTTCAAGGCATTGCGCGACGGCTTGTCGACGCTGCCGCCGGCCGATGCCGGCGTGAGGCGCGCGATCGACGACCGCGCCGCGGCCGACGGCTGGCCGGCGCTGCACGCCGAGCTCGCGCGCGTCGACGCCGCGACCGCGCGGCGGCTCGCGCCGAACGACGCGCAACGCATCCAGCGCGCACTCGAGGTCTGGCAGGTCAGCGGCCGGCCGCTGTCGGCGTGGCAGCGCGACGCGGCCACGGTGTCGACCGACGCCGCGGCGTGGCCGCTGGTGTCGCTCGAGCCGCTCGACCGCCGCTGGCTGCACGCGCGGATCGCCGCGCGCACCGAGCGGATGCTCGCCGCCGGGCTCGTCGACGAAGTTCGCCGCCTGCGCGCGCGCGGCGACCTGACGCCGGCGCTGCCGTCGATGCGTTGCGTCGGCTACCGCCAGACGTGGCAATCGCTGGACGGCACGGCGTCGGCGCCGCTCGCGCAGACGATCGCCGCGGCGACGCGCCAGCTCGCCAAACGCCAGACGACGTGGCTGCGCGGCTGGCCGACGCGCGACGTCGTCGCCGCCGATGCGCCGACCGCGATCGGCGACGCGGTGCGAGCGCTGCGGCGGCACGCGACGTGCTTTTGACACGTCGCGCGCGACGTTCGGTGCCGCGGCCGCGGCGCGTGCCGACGATCGGTCGTTCGCGCGTCGAAACGGCCGTCGGCGCCCCGCTTGCCCAAGGGGTTGCGGCGGCTCTTTGACCCAAATGCTTCGAGATATAGTGCCGCCCTTCACCGCACGACACCGGCCGCTATCGCCGTCACGTCGTCGCCGCGGTCGGGCGCGATCCGCCGCTGCCGCGCGGTCTGGAGGAACGAGTGGATTTCGCCGAACAGCAACGCAACCCCGGCAAGCACGCCGTCGGGATCACGATCGCGGTGATCCTGCACCTGTTCCTCGGTTGGGCCCTCGTCAACGGCCTCGCGCAACGCATCGTCGAAGTCATCCGCTCGCCGCTCGAGACCAAGATCATCGAAGAGGTCAAGCCGCCCGAGCCGCCGCCGCCCGAGAACCTGCCGCCGCCGCCGAAGCTCGCGCCGCCGCCGCCGTCGTTCGTCCCACCGCCCGAAGTCGTCGTCGCGCCGCCGCCGACGCCGGCACCGCAGATCACCGTGACGCAGGTCGCGCCGCCGCCGGCGCCGGTGTTCGTACCGACGCCGCCGCCGGCACCGGCGCCCGCGCCGCCCGCGCCGCCCGCGCCGCGCGTGCCGGTGCGCACCGAGCCGAAGATCGACTTCGCGCAGGCCTGTGAACGCCCCGAGTACACCCGCCAGGCGCGCGCCGCCGAAGCCGAAGGTTCGGTCGTCGTCGTCTACACGATGGATGTCACCGGCGTCATCAACGACGCCCGCGTCGAGCGCTCGGCCGGGCCGACGCGCGAGCACAAGATGCTCGACCGCCTGACGCTGGAAGCGGTGAAGGCCTGCCGCGGCACGCCGGGCACGCTCGACGGCAAGCCCGAGAAGCTGACGAGCCGCGTGACCTACGTCTGGAAGATCACCGAGTGATACCCCCTGCGCGGTCGTGCCAAGAAGGCGCCGCGTTCGCATCGCCCCCTGGAGTCCACATGTCCGACACCCGATTCCTCGACGCCCGCCCGTGGCTCGCCAAGACGCTCGCCGCGGTCACCGTCGGCGCCGCGCTCGCCGTCGCGCTGCCGACCGCGGCCCTGGCCCAAGCGACCACCGACCCGACCGCGTCGGCGCCAGCCGAAGCCACGCTGCCGCCGCTGGCACCGGCCTCCGACCCCGCAACGGCGGCGGCGGCCGAACCCGCGGCCACGCCGCCCGGCTCGGCGGTGACGCAGGAATCGGTCGAGAACCCGTACGGCCTGAAGGCGCTGTGGGAACAGGGCGACTGGGTCGCGCGCGGCACGCTGATCATCCTCGTGATCATGTCGATGTACAGCTGGTACGTGATCTTCACGAAGCTGTTCGAGCAGCGGCAGATGATGAAGAGCGCGCGCAAGTCGTCGGAGACGTTCTGGAAGGCGAGCTCGGTCAAGACCGGTGTCGGCGCGCTCGAGCAGGGGTCGGCGTTCCGCTTCATCGCCGAGCAGGGGATCAAGGCCAGCGACCACCACGAAGGCACGATGGTCGAGACGATCGACAAGCACACGTGGATCAGCATGTCGGTCGACCGCGCGGTCGGCAGCGTGCAGAGCCGGCTGCAGGACGGCCTCGCGGTGCTCGCGACGGTCG
>CBDUBX010000388.1:0-2469 GCA_965365495.1 uncultured Burkholderiales bacterium | reverse complement strand
CGGCGACGAGCCAGAACTCGTCGCAGACCTCGCGCAGCAGCGCGCGGTCGTGGCTGACGAGCAGCACCGTGCCGTCGAACTCGTTCAGCGCGATCGACAGCGCCTCGCGCGTCGTCAGGTCGAGGTGGTTCGTCGGCTCGTCGAGCAGCAGCAGGTTGGGGCGCTGCCAGACGAGCAGCGCGAGGACGAGCCGCGCCTTCTCGCCGCCCGACAGCGTCGCCACCGGTTGGTCGACCATCTCGCCGGTGAAGCGGAAGCGGCCGAGGAAGTCGCGCAGCTCCTGTTCGCGCGCGGTCGGCCCGCCGCTGGCCGCGGCGCTGCGCGCCAGCCGCACGAGGTGCAGCAGCGGCCCGGCGTCGGGCTGCAGCACGTCGAGCTCCTGCTGCGCGAAGTAGCCGACGACGAGCCCTTTGCCGGTGGTGAGCCGCCCGGCGAGCGGCGGCAGCACGCCGGCGATCGTCTTGACGAGCGTCGACTTGCCCTGGCCATTGGCGCCGAGGATGCCGATGCGCTGGCCGGCGAGCACGCTGCGCGTGACGTCGGCGACGACGACGGTCGACTGCGAAACGTCGGCCGACGGCGCACGAGGGTTCGCGTCGGCACGCGCCGCGTCGTCGAAGTTGCCTTCGGCATCGACCGCCGCATAGCCGCAATCGACGCCGTCGAACACCAGCATCGGGTTCGGCAGGCTGGCCGGCTCTCGGAATTCGAACGCGAAGTCGCCGGCGGTGAGCACCGGCGCGAGACGCTCCATCCGCGCCAGCGCCTTGACGCGGCTCTGCGCCTGCCGCGCCTTCGTCGCCTTGGCCTTGAAGCGGTCGATGAAGCGCTGCAGGTGGGCGATCCGTTCCTGCTGCTTCGCGTACGCCGCGGCGGCGAGTTGCAGCCGCTCGGCGCGCAGCTCCTCGAACGCGCTATAGGCGCCGCCGTAGCGCGTCAGCGTCGCGTCGTCGAGGTGGACCGTGACGCGGGTCACTGCGTCGAGGAACTCGCGGTCGTGGCTGACGACGACGAGCAGGCCGTCGTGCCGCTTCAACCACGCCTCGAGCCAGACCAGCGCGTCGAGGTCGAGGTGGTTCGTCGGCTCGTCGAGCAGCAGCAGCTCGGCCGGGCACATCAGCGCGCGCGCCAACTGCAGGCGCATCCGCCAGCCGCCCGAGAAACGGTTCACGCCATCGTCGAGCTGCTCGCGGCCGAAGCCGAGTCCGAGCAGCAGCGTCTGCGCACGCGACCGCGCGTCGAACGCTCCGGCCTCGTCGAGCCGCAGGTGCGCATCGGCAATGGCCGCGCCGTCGTCGCGCGCTTCGGCGGCGGCGAGCGCGGCCAGCGCCTGCTGCAGCGGCGCGTCGCCGTCGAGGACGAAGTCGGTCGCGCCGCGCCCGGTGTCGGGCATGTCCTGCGCGACCTCGCCGATGCGCCAGCGCGGCGGGATCTCGACGTCGCCGGCGTCGGCGGCGAGCCGCCCGGCGAGCAGCGCGAACAGGCTTGACTTGCCGGCGCCGTTGCGGCCGATCAGCCCGACCTTCTCGCCGGGCTGCAGCACGAGGCTCGCCTGCTGCAGCACGACCTTCGTGCCGCGGCGCAGCGTGACGTCGCGCAGCGTGATCACCGGCGGCCGCGCCGGCGGACGGCGACAGGATCGACCTGGCCGTCGCCGCGTTTCAGATCTTCCAGGGCGAGCAACAGCGACAGGCGATCCTGCTTCGCCACCTGCTGCCACGGCAGCCCGGACAGCCCCCCTGCCAGCGCCCACAGCAGGTTCAGGCTGGCGTGGTGCGTGCTGCGCTTGACCATCGCATAGGCGGCCACCGCGCCGGCCGCGCGCAGTTGCCGCACGGTATGGATGCCGGCCCCGGCCAGCATCGCGATCGACTTCGGTCCGAGGTTCGGCAACCCGGCCAGGTCGTCACCGGCGACGCCACGGCCCGCGGGCTGAGAAGCCGGCCCCGGGCGGCGGCGCGCAGCGTGACCCGGGCGGGCTTTTGCGGAGATCGACATCGAGGTTCGTCGCGCCGGCCGTTCGATCCGGGTCAAGCCGAAACGCGGAGCAGCGTGGCGCGTTCGACGAGCAGCACCGCGTCGTCGCCGGCGCTGCTCGGCAGCCACGCGACGTCGAGCGCGGGAAACGCGGCGTCGAACGCCGCGCGGCCGTGGCCGACCTCGACGACGAGCACGCCGTCGTCGACGAGGTGGTCGGCGGCGTGCGCGACGAGTCGGCGGACGAAGTCCATGCCGTCGACGCCGCCGGCGAGCGCGAGTTCGGGTTCGGCGCGGTACTCGGGCGGCAGCGCGGCCATCGCCGCCGCGTCGACGTACGGCGGGTTGCACAGCACGACGTCGTGGCGGCCTTGGATCGCATCGAAGCCGTCGCCGTGGACGAGGCGGATGCGCGGCTGCAGGCGATGGCGCTCGACGTTGCGCGCCGCGACCGCCAGCGCGTCGGCCGACACGTCGCTGGCGACGACGCGC
>CBDUBX010000387.1:0-2473 GCA_965365495.1 uncultured Burkholderiales bacterium | reverse complement strand
CAGCAGCATCTTCGGCAGCCACGACAGCTTCGCGATGATCCGCGGCGGCAAGATCGACCTGTCGATCCTCGGCGCGATGCAGGTCAGCGAGAAGGGCGATCTCGCCAACTGGATGATTCCCGGCAAGATGGTCAAGGGGATGGGCGGCGCGATGGACCTCGTCGCCGGCGTGAAGAGCGTCGTCGTGCTGATGGAGCACGTCGCGAAGAAGAAGGACGGCAGCATCGACCTGAAGATCCTGCCGAAGTGCACGCTGCCGCTGACCGGCGTCGGCGTCGTCGACAGGATCATCACCGACCTCGCGGTGCTCGACGTCACGCCGCACGGCCTGAAGGTCGTCGAGATCGCCGCCGGCGTCACGCGCAACGAACTGCAGGCCAAGACCGGCGTGCCGCTGCAATAGCGTCGACTAGCGCAGCGCCGTCGGCGCTGCGCTTCGATCGCCGCTCGAAACGAAAACCGGCCGGCGCGGCGCCGGCCGGTTGGCCGTTCAGAGCGCGGTTACGGCTTGGCCCACGGATTCGGCCGTGGCGTCGCATCGGCCGACGGCGGCAGGATCGGCATCAAGAACGTCGGCTGGTCGCCGGTCAGCGTGCGCAGGAACGCGACGATCTTCGCGTTGTCCTGCGGCGTGTAGCGCCGACCCAGCTGCAGCCGGCCCATGATGTCGACCGCCTCGGTCAGCGTGTTCGCCGCGCCGTCGTGGAAGTACGGGTACGTCATCTCGACGTTGCGCAGCGTCGGCACCTTGAAGTTGAACCGGTCGGCGTCCTTGCCGGTGACCGCGGCGCGGCCGATCGACGGGTTCGTGCCCTTGTACGGCTCGACGATGCCGAACTTCTGGAACGACCCGCCGCCGGCGCCGGCGCCGTTGTGGCATGCCGCGCAGCCGCTCGACTTGAACAGCTCGTAGCCGGCGAGCTCGTCGGCCGACAGCGCGTCCTTCTTGCCGAGCAGCCATTGGTCGAAGCGCGAATTCGGCGTGACGAGCGTCTTCTCGAACTCGGCGATCGCCGTGGTCACCTGCTCGATCGTGATCTTGTCGGTGCCGAAGATCTGCTTGAACTCGCGCTGGTACGCGGGGATCGACTGCAGCACGTCGATCGCCAGCACGTGCGTGAACGCCATCTCGCCCGGGTTGGCGATCGGCCCGCCGGCCTGCGCCTTCAGGTCGGCGGCGCGGCCGTCCCAGAACTGCGCGAGGTTCAGGCTCGAGTTCAGCACCGTCGGCGAGTTGATCGGCCCTTGCTGCCAGCGGTCGCCGATCGACGTCGCGAGGTTGTCGCTGCCGCCGCGCGACAGGTTGTGGCACGAGTTGCACGAGATGAACCCCGAGCGCGACAAGCGCGGGTCGAAGTACAGCTTCTTGCCGAGCTCGACCTGACCGAGGTTGATCTCCTTCGGCGGCACGATCGGCGTGATCGGTTCGTTGCTTTGCGCAACCGCAGCCGCGGCACACCAGGCGCCGGCGGCAACGATCGCGGCCGCCGCGAGCGGCGTCCAACGGTAGGTCATGTGTCGTCCTCTGGCCGTCTTGCGGTCGACGGGGACGTGCGGACGGTCGACGCGGCGCACCCGAGCCGCCAGCGGCGGCAAAAAACCATTTCAGCACCGGGGTCGAACGCGAGGACTGACCGCCGTCAACCCGGCTGGTCGTGAACCGCGTCACGCAGCGCCGCGGCCACTTCGCGCACCAGCGCCGGGCCGCGGTAGATCAGCCCGGTGTACAGCTGCACGATGTCGGCACCGCTGTCGCGCAGCGCGACCGCGTCGCCCGCGGTCATCACGCCGCCCGAGCCGACGATCGGATACCCCGCACCCAGCGCCGCGCGCAACTGCGCGACGACGCGCCGGCTGGCGCCGGCGAGCGGCGCACCGCTCAACCCGCCGGCTTCTTCAGCGTGCGCCAGCCCGGCGACCGCGTCGCGGGCGAGCGTGGTGTTGGTCGCGACGACGCCGTCGATGCCGTGCTGCCGCAGCCGCCGCGCGACCGCGTCGACCGCCGCGGCGTCGAGGTCGGGCGCGATCTTGACGAACAGCGGCACCGTGCGCCGCTGCGCGTGCGCCAGCGCGTCGCGCCGTCCGCGCACCGCGGCGAGCAGCGCGTCGAGCGCGTCGTCGCCTTGCAGCTCGCGCAGCTGCTTCGTGTTCGGGCTCGAGATGTTGATTGCGACGTAGTCGGCGTCGGCGTAGACGGCGTCGAGCGCGGCCACGTAGTCGTCGGCCGCGGCGTCGACCGGCGTCGTCGCGTTCTTGCCGATGTTGACGCCGACGACGCCGCCGCCGGCGCGGAAGCGGCGCGCGCGGCGCAGGTTGGCCACCGCCGCGGCGACGCCGTCGTTGTTGAAGCCCATGCGATTGATCACCGCCCGCGCCGGCGGCAGGCGGAACATCCGCGGCCGCGGGTTGCCGGGCTGCGGCCGCGGCGTCAGCGTGCCGACCTCGATCGATCCGAAGCCCATCGCGCCGAAGC
>CBDUBX010000386.1:0-2474 GCA_965365495.1 uncultured Burkholderiales bacterium | reverse complement strand
CCGTGCCGCGCAGCGTTCTCGTCCTCGGTGCCAACGGCCGCTTCGGCCACGCTGCGGTGCACGCGTTCGCCGCCGCCGGCTGGCGCGTCGTCGCGCAGCTGCGACGCGAACCCGACGCGCCGCTGCCCGCTAACGCACAGCCGCTGGTGCGGCCGTTGACCGACCGCGCAGCGATCGTCGCCGCCGCGGCGGGCGCGCAGCGCGTCGTCTACGCGGTCAACCCGCCTTACAGCCAGTGGCGGCGGTGGGCGCTGCCGCTGCTGAACGAGGCGATCGACATCGCCGTCGCGCTCGACGCGCGGCTGCTGCTGCCGGGCAACGTCTACAACTTCGGCGCGGCGATGCCGCCGTGGCTGAACGAGCACACGCCGCAGCGTCCGACCACCGAGCACGGCCGCATCCGCGTGGCAATGGAGCAGCGGCTGCGCGACGCGACGGCGTCCGGGCTGCGCGGCGCCGCGGTCGTCCGCGCCGGCGACTTCTACGGCTGCGGGCGCGGGTCGTGGCTCGACCTCGCGGTCGTGCGCTCGATCGGCCGCGGCACGCTGGTCTACCCGGGACCGCTCGACCGCGCGCACGCGTGGGCCTACCTGCCCGACCTGGCGCGGACCTTCGTCGCCGTCGCGGCGCGCGAACGCGCGCCGTCGTGGCAGTGCTTGCACTTCGCCGGCCACACGCTCACCGGCCGGCAGCTGCTGGTGCAGGTCGGCAAGGCCGCCGACGCGCTCGGGCTCGCGCCGGCGCGCGGCTGGCGCATCGGCCGTTTTCCGTGGCCGCTGCTGCGCGCCGCGGCGCTGGTCGCGCCGACGCCGCGTGCGGTGGTGCAGATGGCCTACCTGTGGCACGTGCCGCACGCGCTCGACGGCGGCGCGCTCGAGCGCGCGGTCGGCGCGCCGGCGTCGACGCCGCCGGCGGCGGCGCTGCGCCACGCGCTGCGCGACCTGGGGCTGGGATCGGCCGCGTTGGCGGTGCGGTAGCGCGCCCGGCGGCGCCGACGCAGGCCGGGACGCAGCGGCGCCGAGGCACCCATCGGTTCCGGTCGCGCCGGCGCCGCTCGTCGTCGGCGCTATCGTCGCCGCCGTGCCGCCGCTGCTCGACGTCGCCGACCTGCGCGTGGCGCTGCCCGCCGCCGGCGGCTTTGTCGAGGCGCTGCGCGGCGTGTCGTTCACGCTCGACCGCGGCGCGACGCTGGGGCTGATCGGCGAATCGGGCTGCGGCAAGAGCCTGACGGCGCTGGCGCTGGCCGCGCTGCTGCCCGACGGCGCGCGCGTCGCCGGCTCGATCCGCTTCGACGGCATCGAGCTGACGCAGCGATCCGAGGCCGAGCTGTGCGCGCTGCGCGGACGGCGCATCGGCGTCGTCTTCCAGGAACCGATGACCGCGCTGAACCCGCTGCACCCGATCGGCCGGCAGGTCGCCGAGCCGCTGCGCGTGCACCGCCGGCTCGACGCCGCTTCGGCGCGCGCCGAAGCGCTGCGCCTGCTCGACCGCGTGCGCCTGCCGCAGGCGGCGAGCCGGCTCGCGGCGTATCCGCACCAGCTGTCGGGCGGGCAGCGCCAGCGCGTCGTGATCGCGACCGCGCTCGCCTGCGGTCCCGACCTGCTGGTCGCCGACGAGCCGACGACCGCGCTCGACGCGACGATCCAGCGCGACGTGCTCGACCTGCTCGGCGAACTCGTGCGCGACGACGGCATGGCGCTGGTGCTGATCAGCCACGACCTCGCGGTGATCGCCGACCGCGTCGCCGCCGTCGCGGTGATGTACGCCGGCACCGTCGCCGAGCACGGGCCGACCGCGAGCGTCGTCGCGCGCCTTGCGCACCCGTACACGCGCGCGCTGTTCGCGGCGCGGCCGCGGATCGGCCTGCCGCGCGGCACGCGGCTGCCGACGATCCCCGGCCGCGTGCCGCGGCTCGACGCGATGCCGCCGGGCTGCCCTTACGCCGACCGCTGCGAACGCGTCGTCGACGCGTGCCGTGCCGCGCCGCCGCCGCCGTTGCCGGTGGCGCCGCACCACGTCGCGCGCTGCATCCGACCGTGGCCGTGACGCCGCCGCCGCTGCTCGAAGTGCGCGACCTGGCGATGCGCTACCGGCTGGCGCGGACGTCGCTCGCGGTGCCGGCGGCCGAGGTCGTCGCGCTCGACGGCGTCAGCTTCACGGTCCGCGCCGGCGCGAGCCTGGGCGTCGTCGGCGAATCGGGGTCGGGCAAGAGCACGTTGGCGCGGCTGGTGATGGCGCTCGAGCGCCCGACCGCCGGCCAGGTGCGGCTCGACGGCGTCGACCTGCACGCGCTGACCCCGCGCGCGCTGCGCCGCGCACGGGTGGCGCTGCAGATGGTGTTCCAGGATCCGTATGCGTCGCTCGACCCGCGGCGCACCGTCGGCCGGGTGCTGTCGGAGCCGCTCGCCATCCACGGGTTCCGCGACCGAGAGACCCGGATCGAGCGGGCGCTTTCCGACGTGGGGCTCGGCGGC
>CBDUBX010000385.1:0-2475 GCA_965365495.1 uncultured Burkholderiales bacterium | reverse complement strand
CGTGCTGCAGCACCGCGGCCAGCCGCTCGAGCCCCATGCCGGTGTCGACGCTCGGCTTCGGCAGCTTGTGCATCGTGCCGTCTTCGCTGCGGTTGAACTGCATGAAGACGTTGTTCCAGATCTCGATGTAGCGGTCGCCGTCCTGCTCGGCCGACCCCGGCGGGCCGCCGGCGACATCCGGGCCGTGGTCGTAGAAGATCTCCGAGCACGGGCCGCACGGGCCGGTGTCGCCCATCATCCAGAAGTTGTCGCTCTGGTAGCGACCGCCCTTGTTGTCGCCGATGCGCACGATGCGCTCGGCGGGCAAGCCGATCACGGTCTTCCAGATGTCGTACGCCTCGTCGTCCTCGGCGTAGACCGTCGCCCACAGCTTGTCGGCCGGCAGGCCGAAGTGCACGGTCAGCAGCTCCCACGCGTACGTCAACGCGTCGCGCTTGAAGTAGTCGCCGAAGCTGAAGTTGCCGAGCATCTCGAAGAACGTGTGGTGGCGCGCGGTGTAGCCGACGTTCTCGAGGTCGTTGTGCTTGCCGCCGGCACGGATGCACTTCTGGCTCGTCGCGGCGCGCGTGTACGGCCGCTGGTCGTAGCCGAGGAACACGTCCTTGAACTGGTTCATCCCGGCGTTGGTGAACAACAGCGTCGGGTCGTCGCCGGGAACGACCGGGCTCGACGCGACGACCGTGTGGCCCTGGCTCTCGAAGTACTTCAGGAAGGTGGCGCGGATGTCGGCGGCTTTCATGGTCCGGCTGGCAAGGAGTTCGAGAATGGTTTTCAGGAAACGACGTTCAGGCCGGCATGACGCGCCACGCGCGCCAGCGACTCGTCGAGCGTGGCCAGCGGGCAGCGTCGCTGCGCGGCGAGTTCGACGTAAGCAGCGTCGTAGCTCGTCAGCGCATGCGCGGCGGCCGCGAAATAGCGCTGGCGCACGCCGGCGTCGGGCGTGCCGACGGCTTCGAACTGCAGCCCTTCGATGCGCGTGCACACCCCGGTGATGTCGCTTTCGCGGACCCGCTTGCGGCGAACGGCGTTGCGAAAGGCGTTCGCCACTTCGTACGGCCAGATCGTCGGCACGAGCATCCGCGACGCCGCCACCTGCGCCATTGTCGCCGGCCGCTGTTCGTCGGGCATCACCATCGCCAGCGTGTACGAGCAGTCGACGACGATCACTTGCGACCCTCGTCGCGCCACTGCAGGATTTCCTCGACGGTGATCGGCCCGCCGTCGGCCTCGATCCGGCGTCCGATCGCCTGCAGTTCGTCGAGGATCTTCAGCCGGCGCTGGTACAGCTCGGGCGACACCTCGCTGATCGGCACGAGCTTGGCCACCGGCTTGTTGTGACGCGTGATCACGACCTCTTCGCCGCGCTCGGCGCGCGCGATCAACTCGGACAGGTGCGTCTTCGCCTCGAACAAGCCGACCGTTTCCATGGCGTCGCAGTCTGGTTGAATGAACCAGATTCTAGCCCGGGGTCGGTGACCGCCGACGCTGCAGCCGCTGTGCTCCGCCACAATCCGCCGATGACTCCGCGCAGCCCGTCTTCCGGCTTCATGCGCGTGATCGCCGCGCTGCTCGTCGCCGTCGGCGTCGCGCTCGCCGGCGGCTTCGTCGCGCACGGCTTGGAGCGCTTTCGCCTCGCCGACCGCAGCGTCACCGTCAAGGGGTTGGCTGAGCAGGACGTCGAAAGCGACTTCGCGGTGTGGACGGTCGCGTTCCGCCGCGCCGGCGCCGACTTCGGCGGCGTGCAGCGGGCGCTCGCCGACGACCGCGACCGCGTCGTCGCGTTCCTGAAGGAGCGCCGCTTCACCGACGCCGAGATCGAGATCCGCCCGCTCGAGGTGCAGGACCTGTACGCGCGCGAATACGGCGGCAGCCAGCAGCCGCTGCGCTTCCAGGGCACGGGTCGCGTCGTCGTCCAGTCGGCGCGGCCGAAGGACGTCGAGGCCGCGGCGCTGGCCGTCGATCCGCTGATCCGGGCCGGCGTGCAGATCGGCGGCAGCGACCACGGTCCGTCGGGGCCGCGCTACCAGCTGCGCGGCCTCAACGATGCCAAGGCACCGCTGCTCGCCGAGGCCACGCGCAACGCGCGCGAGCAGGCCGAGAAGTTCGCCGCCGAGGCCGGCGCGCGGCTCGGCATGTTGCGCAACGCCAACCAGGGCGTGATCCAGATCACCGGCGCCGGCGGCCCCGGTGCCGACGAAGGCGGCGAGCGCGTGAAGCGGCTGCGCGTCGTCAGCACGTTCGAGTACCTGCTCGACTGACCGGCCGCCCGCGCGGCCAGAACCTGTCATGACGATCGCCTCATCGCCCCTCGCCGCGCTCGCCGACCCCGGCCTGCTGCAGACCGACGCCTTCGTCGACGGGGCGTGGCTCGGCGCCGCCGGGCGTTTCGCCGTCGTCGACCCGGCCACCGGCGAGCCGCTGGCGCAGGTCGCGAACCTCGGCGCCGACGCGGCGACGGCCGCAGTCGATGCCGCC
>CBDUBX010000384.1:0-2480 GCA_965365495.1 uncultured Burkholderiales bacterium | reverse complement strand
GCCGCGGCGGCGAGCTCGCCGCGCATCCGGTTGTTGTTCAGCACGTCGTCGGCGCCGTCGGGCAGCACGCTGGCGTTGCCGCTGGCGGCGTCGACGACGCGGTCGCCGCGGACGACGTAGGCGCGACCGCCGGCGACCTTCACCTCGTCGGCCAGCAGTGCGGCGACGAAGTCGGCGAGCGCCGGGTCGGCGGCGGCGACCGCGGCGTTCAGCGCCGCGATCCGGTCGTCGCTGTCGCCGGCGGCGATCGCCACCGCCTGCTCGGCCGACAGCGCGTGCGCCGCGCCGGCGCCGAGCAGGCCGCCGACCAGCGCCGCGCACACCGCGACGCAGCGCGCGACCGCGACGCAGCGCGCGACCGCGCGCGCTGCCGCCGTGCCGCGGTGCGCGCCAGACGTCACTTCGCCGCGACCTTCTTCATCTCGGGCACGTTGGCCTTGCCCTTGTTCTCGGCGATGTAGTCGCTCCACGGGTCGGCGACAACCGGGCCCGGCGTCTTCCACACCACCGCGAACTGGCCGTCGGCCTTGATCTCGCCGATGAACACGCTCTTGTGCAGGTGGTGGTTCTTCTCGTCCATCTTGCTGACGATCCCGCTCGGCGCCTTGAAGGTCTGGCCGGCCATCGCCGCGATCACCTTGTCGGTGTCGGTGCTCTTGGCCTTGGTCACCGCCTGGGCCCACATGTGCACGCCGATCCACGTCGCTTCCATCGGGTCGTTGGTCAGCGCCTTGTCCTTGTGCCCGGCGACGCCCTTGGACTTGGCATAGTCGGTCCAGCGCTTGATGAACGCGTCGTTGGCCGGGTTCTTGATCGACTGGAAGTAGTTCCACGCCGCGAGGTGGCCGACGAGCGGCTTGGTGTCGACGCCGCGCAGCTCCTCCTCGCCGACCGAGAACGCCACCACCGGCACGTCGGTGGCCTTCAGCCCCTGGTTGCCGAGCTCCTTGTAGAACGGCACGTTGCTGTCGCCGTTGATCGTCGAGACGACCGCGGTCTTCTTTCCCTCGCCGGCGAACTTCTTGATCTTGGCGATGATCGTCTGGTAGTCGGCGTGGCCGAACGGCGTGTACTCCTCCATGATGTCTTCGTCCTTCACGCCCTTGCTGTGCAGGAAGGCGCGCAGGATCTTGTTCGTCGTCCGCGGATAGACGTAGTCGGTGCCCAGCAGCACCCAGCGCTTGGCCGCGCCGCCGTCCTTGCTCATCAGGTACTCGACCGCCGGGATCGCCTGCTGGTTCGGCGCGGCACCGGTGTAGAAGACGTTCTTGCTCAGCTCCTCGCCCTCGTACTGCACCGGGTAGAACAGCAGCGCGTTGTTCTCCTCGAACACCGGCAGCACGCTCTTGCGCGACACGCTGGTCCAGCAGCCGAAGACGACGGCCACCTTGTCCTGGTTGATCAGCTGCTTGGCCTTCTCGGCGAACAGCGGCCAGTTCGACGCCGGGTCGACGACCACCGCCTCGAGCTTCTTGCCGAGCAGCCCGCCCTTGGCGTTGAGGTCGTCGATTGCCATCAGCACGGTGTCCTTCAGCACCGTCTCGGAAATCGCCATCGTTCCGGACAGCGAATGCAGCACGCCGACCTTGATCGTGTCGGCGGCGACGGCGGGTGCGGCGTAGCCGAGCGTGGCCAGCGCAAACGCGACCGCGGACAGCGTGAGGCCGGCTTGGCGGCGGGTGGTGTTCATCGGGTCGAAGCTCCTGTGGGTGGGGGGTCGGCGGCCAGTGTCGGCAGCGCCCCACGAAGGCGGAATACGGCGGATGGCGTACGCTGCGTCGACGAGCGGCGAGCGCAAGCCCCCGGCCACGTGCGGCGGAGCTCGCGGTGCGGCGCGGGCCGGTGGGTCACCGCGGCGCCGCGGCCCGCACGGTCGCCGGCCGCTGGCTAGACTTCGCCGCCCTCGCCCCGCCGCCGATGCGTCTGCCGTCGCTGTCCACCCCTTTTGTTGCCGCGCTTGCGCAGCTGCGCCACGGACGCGGCCGGCAGCGCACGCGTCGGCGGTTCGCGGCGGCGCCCGGGGTGGCGCTTGCGGCGATGGCCGCCGTGGCAACGGCCGCAACGACCGCAACGATCGCGCCGGCTGCAGCGGCCGCACCGGTTGCAACGGCCGCAGTCGCCGCGACCTCCGCGCCGACCCCGCCCCCGCCGTCGCTGCGCGCCGCAGCGCCGTCGGTGTGGACGGCGCAGGCGGCGCAGGCGCTGCCGCCCGAGTTCGGCCTGCCGACGCTCGACGGCCTGCCGCGGCCGGCCACGCCGCCGCCCGAGCGCGGCCCGGTCGTGCCGGCGCAGGTCGAACGCTGGCGGCGCGAGGCCGAAGCGCTCGAGCACGGCGACGGCGTCGAGCGCGACGCGGTGCGCGCGGCGCAGCTGTATTGCCGCGCCGCACGCCACGGCGACCCGCAGGCGCAGTACGCGCTGGCGTGGATGCTGACCAACTCGCGCGGCATCGAGCGCGACGAGGCGCAGGCCGCGCACCT
>CBDUBX010000383.1:0-2503 GCA_965365495.1 uncultured Burkholderiales bacterium | reverse complement strand
GTTCGCCGACGCCCTTGGCCTTCATCGGCGACGAGATCGGGTCGGTCTCGTCGAGAAAGATCACCTCCTGGTGCGGGATGTCGGCGTGCACCGGCACTTCGTAGCCGGCGAGGTCGTGGTTGACGAAAAAGCCGCGACGCGGGTCGACCGCCAGCTCTTCCATCAGCGCCGCGCCGACGCCCATCGTCATCGCGCCGATCACCTGGCTGCGCGCAGACTTCGGATTCAGGATGCGGCCGGCAGCGCACACCGCGAGCATCCGCCGCACGCGGATCTCGGCGGTCGCGGCGTCGACGCCGACCTCGACGAAATGGGCGCCGAAGGTCGACTGCTGGTAGCGCTTCGCGAGGTCGCCGAACTCGATCGCGTCCTCGGCCGCGAGGCCGGACTCGCCGGCGGCTTCGGCCAGCGGCAGCGAACGTCCGCCGGTGCGCACGAAGCCGCCGTCGAACACGGTCGCCCGGGGGTCGACGCCGAGCCGTTGGGCAACTTGCTCGCGCAGCTTCATGCACGCCGCGTAGACGCCCGACGTCGAGCTGTTGCCGCCCCACTGGCCGCCCGACCCGCACGACTGCGGAAAGCGCGAATCGCCGAGCCGCACCGTCACGAGGTGCAACGGCACGCCGAGCGTTTCCGCCGCCGTCTGGGCGATGACGGTGTAGCTGCCGGTGCCGATGTCGGTCATGTCGGTCTCGACGGTGACGCCGCCGCTGCGGTCGAGTCGCACGCGCGCGGCCGACTTCATCGCCAGGTTGTTGCGGAACGCCGACGCGACGCCGATGCCGACGCGCCAACGCCCGTCGCGCACCTGGCCCGGGCGCGCGTTGCGCCGGCTCCAGCCGAAGCGCTCGGCGCCGAGCCGCAGGCATTCGACGAGGCGGCGCTGCGAGAACGGACGCTCGGGCTTCTCGGGGTCGACTTGGGTGTCGTTGCGGATGCGGAACTCGATCGGGTCGATCTGCAGCCGCTCGGCCATTTCGTCGATCGCCGCTTCGAGCGCCATCATTCCCGGCGCCTCGCCCGGCGCGCGCATCGCGTTGCCTTCGGGCAGGTGCAGTACCGCGAGGCGCGTGGCGGTCATGCGATGCGGCGCCGCGTACAGCAGCCGCGTCTGGTTGGCGGCGGTCTCGGGGCCGCCGCCGGGCAGGTCGCCCGACCAGGACTGGTGGCCGATCGCGGTCAGCGTGCCGTCGGCCTTCGCGCCGAGGCGGATGCGCTGGATCGTCGCCGGGCGGTGGACGGTGTTGTTGGCGATCAGCGGCCGCTGCAGCGCCACCTTCACCGGCCGCCGCGCGGCGCGCGCGCCGAGCGCGGCGAGCACCGCGTCGGCGCGCAGGAAGAGCTTGGCGCCGAAGCCGCCGCCGATGTACGGCGACACGAGCCGGATGCGGTCCTCGGCGATGCCGAGCGTTGTCGCGACCTCGCCGACGCTCCACGCGATCATCTGGTTCGACGTCCACAGCGTCAGCTGGTCGCCGTTCCACGCCGCCGTCGTCGCGTGCGGCTCCATCATAGCGTGCGATTCGTCGGGCGTCGTGTAAGTCACGTCGAGCTGTACCGGCGCGGCGGCGAACGCGGCGTCGAAATCGCCGACGGCGGTGTCGGGCGGGCCGCCGGGACCTTCGGCCTTCGGCTTTTCGGCGCGGTCGACGGCGTCGGCGAGGACGTAGGCACCCGGCGTCTCGCGGTACTGCACGCGCACGAGCTCGGCCGCGGCGCGCGCCTGCTCGAAGCTGCGCGCGACGACCAGCGCGACCGCCTGGTGATAGTGCTGCACCTCCGGTCCGGCGAGCAGCTTCGCGGTGTTGCGCTGGCCCTTGCCGAGCGGGCCGGCGTTGTCGGCGGTGACGATCGCCAGCACGCCGGGCGCGGCGCGTGCCGCGTCGAGCGACATCGACTCGATGCGCCCGCGGGCCACTGTCGCGCCGACGACGACGCCGTACGCCGGCTGCGCCGCGACGTCGTGGCGCTCGTAGGCATACGGCGCCGTGCCGGTGGTCTTGGCGGGGCCGTCGATGCGGTCGGTCGGACGGCCGACGACCTTCAGCTCGTCGATCGGGTTGGTCGTCGCCGGCGTGTCGAACTTCATGTGCGTTCCTTCGCATCGGCCAGCGCGGCGGCGAGCGTGCGCTCGACCAGCGGCCGCTTGAACGCGGTGTGACGCGACGTCCGCGCGCCGGCCAGCGCGGCGGCGGCCGCGGCCGCGGCACCGCGCGGCAGTTCGCGCTCGGATAGAGGCTTGGCGGATGGGGGCGGCGTGGGGCAGCAAATCCCCAGTGCGCCACCACCCCTCAACCGCTTCGTACCGGCAGCTCCTCCGAGTTTTGCACCGCCGTCTAGGGTTCTAAATTGATTGCTCTAGCGTCCATTGCGCCCGCCTGCCTGCGCGTGGTCATTGCGACGGCCATCGCGCTAACCTCGGCGATCGCGTCGCCGCAGTCCCCTCTCGAGTTGTACACGAAAGGTCTCGAGGAGCTTGCTAAGCCCGCCCAGAGCCAGTTTT
>CBDUBX010000382.1:0-2530 GCA_965365495.1 uncultured Burkholderiales bacterium | reverse complement strand
CGGCGACATGGGCTTCGGCGCGGCCAAGACCTACGACCTCGAGGTCTGGCTGCCGGCGCAGCGGCGCTATCGCGAGATCAGCTCGTGCAGCAATTGCGAGGCGTTCCAGGCGCGGCGGATGCAGGCGCGCTGGCGCAACGCCGACGGCCGGATCGAACCGGTGCACACGTTGAACGGCTCCGGGCTGGCGGTCGGCCGCACGCTCGTCGCGATGGTCGAGAACCATCAGCAGGCCGACGGCTCGGTGCGCATTCCGCCGGCGCTGCGGCCGTGGCTCGGCGGCGTAGAGGTGCTGCGCCCGGCATAGAATCTGCGGCTTCGCTTGGCCCGAGGGCCGCCGCGAACGACCCGGAAAGGTGGCAGAGTGGTCGAATGCGCCGGACTCGAAATCCGGTGTACGGTTTCACCGTACCGAGGGTTCGAATCCCTCCCTTTCCGCCAGCCGGCCGCGCCGTTGCGGCTGCTGCCTGGCTTCTCGACCGCGAGGCGGTCGAGTGACGTCGCGATGAAGGCCGACATCGCCGTGCCGCCCAAGGTTCGCTGAAGAGGGCCGACGCGACGGGGGACCGTCGATTTTGCCGACGGGCGCGCGGCCGCCGGGGTCGACGAGCCGGCGAACGATCGGCGTTACTTAGCGCCTTAGTTCAGGCCGCAACCAGCGCCGGCACGCTCGCGGCGTGGGCGTGCGCCATCGGCGCGCCGACCGTGGCGTGGCGGGCGAAGGTCTCGCGGGCGCAATCGCCGCACTTGCCGCAGCAGGTGGCGACGCCGAGGTCGACCTGCAGATCCTCGAAGCTCGGGCAGCCGTCGCGCGCGGCGCGGGCGATGTCGCGGTCCGAGACGCGGCGGCAAATGCAGATGACCATGCGCGCGATCGTAATGCGAAACCTTCCCGTTTGCAAACTCTCGACGGTCGCGGGGGCATACACTCGTTGCGCGCGCGTACGCGGGTCACGCTGGGGCAGCCGTCGGCCAGTGGACCGACTTCGGCCAAGCTCGGGCGGCCGCGCCGGCGGCGCAGCCGCGGATCAGTCGTCCATCTGCGACTGCAGGTAGTTCTGCTCGCCGACCTTGCCGACGAGCTCGAGCTGCGTTTCGAGGAAGTCGATGTGCTCCTCGGTGTCGTCGAGGATGTCGCGCAGCAGCTCGCGCGACACGTAGTCGCGCGCGGTTTCGGCCGCCGCGATGCCGTCCTTGATCGTCGCCTGCGCCGCGCGTTCGAGCTGCAGGTCGCTGCCCAGCGCCTCGACCAGCGTTTCGCCGATCGACAGCTTGCCCAGGTCCTGCAGGTTCGGCAGCGCGTCGAGCAGGAACAGCCGGTCCATCAGTCGGTCGGCGTGCTTCATCTCGCCGATCGATTCCTCGTACTCCTTCTTCGCCATGCGCCCGAAGCCCCAGTGCTTGAACTGGCGGTAATGCACGAAGTACTGGTTGATCGCCGTGAGCTCGTTCTTCAGCTGGGCTTGCAGGAAATGGATGACCTGGGGGTCGCCTTGCATCGCGGGCTCCTTGTTTTGGCGCGGCCAATGAAGCGCGGATTCTCGGCGAACGCCGCAAGCAGTGCCGATGTCGGCGCAACGATTGGCGACCGAGCGATGCCGCGCGGCGCTGGGCAGCGCGTGCGTCAGCCGCCGTGTCGCCGCTCGCGCACCGCGTCGGCCAGCGAGCGCAGCAGCGGCAGCGTGCGCGACCAGCCGAGGCACGCGTCGGTGATCGACACGCCGCGGGCCGGGGCGACGCCGGGCCGCAGGTCCTGCCGGCCGTCCTCGAGGTGGCTCTCGATCATCACGCCGACGATGCGCCGCTCGCCTGCGGCCAGACGAGAAGCGATGTCGAGCGCGACGTCGCACTGGCGTTCGTGGCGCTTGGCGCTGTTGGCGTGCGACACGTCGATCATCAGCCGCTCGGGCAGCCCGGCAGCGGCCAGCACCGCGCACGCGGCGTCGACGTCGGCGGCGCCGTAGTTCGGCGTCTTGCCGCCGCGCAGGATCACGTGGCAATCGGCGTTGCCGCGGGTTTCGAAGATCGCCACCTGGCCCATCTTCGTCATCCCCATGAACGCGTGCGGCGCGGCGGCGGTGACGATCGCGTCGACGGCGACCTTCACCCCGCCGTCGGTGCCGTTCTTGAAGCCGACCGGGCAGCTCAGGCCCGACGCCAACTGGCGGTGGCTCTGGCTCTCGGTGGTGCGCGCGCCGATCGCACCCCACGCGACTAGGTCGGCGATGAACTGCGGGCTCAGCAGGTCGAGGAACTCGGTGCCGACCGGCAGCCCACGTTCGACGATCGCCAGCAGCAGCGCGCGCGCGAGCTCGAGCCCTTCGTTCATCGCGAAGCTGCCGTCGAGGTGCGGGTCGTTGATGTAGCCCTTCCAGCCGACCGTCGTCCGCGGCTTTTCGAAGTAGGTACGCATCACGACGACGAGCTCGCGCTGCAGCTCGACCGCTGCGTCGGCGAGCCGGTCGGCATAGTCGAGCGCGTCGCCGCGGTCGTGGATCGAACACGGGCCGACGACGACGACGAGGCGGTC
>CBDUBX010000381.1:0-2579 GCA_965365495.1 uncultured Burkholderiales bacterium | reverse complement strand
CGATGCGGAACACCGGGAACCAGTCCTGCTCGTTGTAGTAGCCGGTGTGGTCGCCGAACGGCCCTTCGAGCGCGTGCAGGTGGCCGCCAACCTCTTTCGTCGGCACGCCGGCGTCGGACACCCCCTCGAATCCGGGGGGTGCGACCGGAATGTGGCCTTCGAGGACGATCTCGGCGGTCGCCGGCACCTGCAGCATCACGCCGGCGTCGCCGACCGACGCATCGACCACCTCGGTGCGCGACCCGCGCAGCAAGCCGGCGAACTGGTACTCGCCGAGCGTGTCGGGCACCGGCGTCACGGCGCCGAGGATCGTCGCCGGGTCGGCGCCGAGCGCCACGGCGATCGGAAACGGCTGCCCCGGCTTGGCCGCGGCGAAGTCGCGGAAGTCGAGCGCGCCGCCGCGGTGCGCGAGCCAGCGCATGATCACCTCGCGCGCGCCGATCACCTGCTGGCGGTAGATGCCGAGGTTCTGCCGCGACCGCGCCGCCGGCCCGCCCTGCGGCCCGCGGGTGACGACGAGCCCCCAGGTGATCAGCGGCCCCGCGTCGCCCGGCCAGCAGGTCTGGATCGGCAACCGCGCGAGGTCGACGTCGGGCCCGTCGACGACGACGTCGCGGCACGGCGCGCGGCGCTGCAGCGCCGGCTTCATGTCCCACAACGCCTTGGCCATCGCCATCAGCCGGCCCGCGTCCTTCAGCCCTTTCGGCGGGTCGGGCTCCTTCAGCGACGCCAGCAGGCGGCCGACGTCGCGCAACTCGGCCAGCGTCTCGGCGCCCATCGCGCGCGCGACGCGGCGTGTCGTGCCGAAAAGGTTCACGAGGCACGCGACGTCGCTGCCGGCCCGCCGCGTGAACAACACCGCCGGCCCGCCGGCGCGCAGCAGCGGGTCGGCGACGGCGGTCATCTCGAGGTGCGGCGAGACGGCGTCGGCCACGTCGCGCAGCTCGCCGCGTCGGCGAAGCTGGTCGACGAAGTCGCGAAGGTCGCGGTACGCCATATCTGAATATGAAGTCGACTTGTTATTCTTGACCGTGTATGTAGCGATTCCTAGAATCGCCGGCGCTACGCGAATTGCGGGTTAACCCGCTGCGGTCGTGCGCCATGGGCGTCGGTCGTTGCCTTCGAAAGGGCGACGCTGCGCAGCGACCAACGATTATCGCCACCGCCTCGACAGCGTCTCCGAAGACGCGGACCGGCGAGTCGGCTGCCAGGAGAGAGTTTCGATGTCCCCTTCTGCCCTCGTCGGTTGGGCCGCGATGCATTGCCTGTCGGTGCGCCGCATCGGCCGCGCGCTGCTCGACGCCGGCCACCACTCGCTGGCGGTCGTCGGCCTGGTCGTCGTCGCGCTGCTCGCGTTTGCGCTCGGCGAGGACGGGTTGCGCCACCGGTTCGAGGTCGGCGCGTTGCAATGGCTGCAGGACCGCCACGACGACGCGTCCTCCGAAGACGACGCGGCCGCCGCCGTCGTCGCAGCACCGGCGCCCGATGCCGCCGTTCCGGTCGCCGCCACGAGCACCAAGTCGGCCGCGCTGCCCGGCCCGCAGGCGACGCTCGCGCGCTGGATCGCGCGCCGCTACCGCGTCGCGCCCGAGCCGATCGAAGCGCTGGTGCGCGAGGCCTGGCAGGTCGGCCAGCGCACCCGGCTCGACCCGACGCTGATCCTGGCGATCGTCGCGATCGAGTCGCGCTTCAACCCCTACGCGCAGAGCTCGGCCGGCGCGCAGGGGCTGATGCAGGTGATGACGCGCGTGCACCGCGACAAGTACCAGGCCTTCGGCGGCACGCACGCGGCGTTCGACCCGATCAGCAACTTGCGCGTCGGCGTGCAGGTGCTCGAGGAGTGCATCGCCCGCGCCGGCGGGCTGAACGCGGGCCTGCGCTACTACGTCGGCGCCGCGCTGATGGAAACCGACGGCGGCTACGCCGCGCGCGTGCTGCGCGAGCAGGCGCACATGCGCAGCGTCGTCGAGGGCCGGCGGGTCGCGCTGAACGCCAGCAACTCGCCGCCGCCGCAGCCGCGCGCCGAACCGGTGCCGACCGTCGACGCGGCGCTGCCGGCCGTGCCGGCCGACGCGCCGGCTTCGGCGGCGCCGCTCGACGCCGTCGTGCCGCAGCAGGTCGCCGCCGCCGACGTCTCCTGACGCGCGATTACAGGCGCCGCCGCGGCGCGACGCAAAGCTACACTGCCCGCCTGCGCGACTGGCGATAGGGGCCGCCCGGCCCCGAGGTGGACACGAACCACCGGGAAGCGCAGGCCGGCATGGGCGCGCCCGACCGCCTCCGGCGTCGGCCGTTCGCCTGGGCAGCCCTGCGGCGCGCGCGTGCGACGCCGCCGCGACGAAGGGTCGTTTCCTTCGCGGAGAACTGCCATGTACGAACGGGCCGAGCACCCGCTCGCGAGCGTCGACCCCGAGGTCGCCGCCGCGATCGATGCCGAGAACCGGCGCCAGGAAGCGCACATCGAGCTGATCGCCAGCGAGAACTACACCTCGCCGGCCGTCCTGGCAGCGCAGGGTTCGCAGCTGACGAACAAGTACGCCGAGGGCTACCCCGGCCGGCGCTACTACGGCGGCTGCGAG
>CBDUBX010000380.1:0-2582 GCA_965365495.1 uncultured Burkholderiales bacterium | reverse complement strand
AAGGACGCGTTTGTGTTCCATCAAGGGCCGGTGTTCGCGCAGGTGCTGCTCGCCGACGAGATCAACCGCGCCGGCCCGAAGACGCAGAGCGCGCTGCTCGAGGCGATGGAGGAGCACCAGGTCTCGGTGGACAACGTCACGCGCGCGCTGCCGCGGCCGTTCTTCGTCATCGCGACGCAGAACCCGAGCGACCAGCTCGGCACCTACGCGCTGCCCGAGAGCCAGCTCGACCGCTTCCTGCTGCGCATCACGCTCGGCTACCCCGACCGCGCCGCCGAGCGCGCGCTGCTCGCCGGCGGCGACCGCCGCGCGGCGCTGGCGCAGCTCGCGCCGGTGCTGTCGCCCGACGGGCTGCGCGCCGCGCAGCAGGCGGTGGGTGCGGTGCGCGTGTCGGACGCGCTGCTCGACTACCTGCAGGCGCTGATTGCGGCGACGCGGTCGGGCGCGTGGTTCGTCGACGGCATCTCGCCGCGCGCCGGGATCATGCTGCTGCAGGCGGCGAAGGCGCGCGCGCTGTTGAACGGCCGCGACCACGTCGCGCCCGACGACGTGCAGGCGATCCTGCCGCAGGCGATCGCCCACCGGCTGGTGCCGTTGGCCGGCGCCGGCCGCGGCGCGATCGAGCAGGTGCGATCGATGGTCGAAGCGGTGGCGATCCCGTGATCGGCGTTCGCGCCCGCGCCGCGTTCGGCGCAACCGCGGCTGCGCCGGCCACTGCGCAGTCGCCGGCCCGACCGTCACCGCGCCTCGGCGCCGGCGGTCGGCTGCGCCGCTGGTGGCTGGCGCGGCTGCCGCGCACCGACAGCTCGACGCTCGGCCAGCGCAACATCTACATCCTGCCGACGCGCGCCGGGTTGACGTTCGCGGTCACGCTCGTCGTGATGCTCGTCGCGTCGATCAACTACCAGCTGAGCCTCGGCTACGCGCTGACGTTCCTGCTCGCCGGCGCGGCACTGGCGTCGATGCACGCGACGCACGCCAACCTGCGCGGGCTGACGCTGCACCTGCGCCCGCCGGCGCCGGCGCACGCCGGCGACGCGGTGGCGATCGACGTCGTCGTCGCCAACCCCGGGCGCGACCGCCACGCGCTGGCGCTGCGCTTCGACGACCGTGCCGAACACGGCGCCGCCGATGCGTGGTGCGACGCGCCGGCCGGTGCCGACGCCGGCGCGCGGCTGACGTTCGCGCCGCCGCACCGCGGCCGCCACGCGCTGCCGGCGCTGGTCGTCGAGACGGTGTTCCCGTTCGGCCTGTTCCGCGCGTGGAGCGTCTGGCGGCCGGCGTCGACGGTGCTCGTCTGGCCGCGCCCCGAGCACCCGGCGCCGCCGCTGCCGGCGCCGCCGCCGGCGGCCAGCGACACCGTCGAGCGGCCGGCGCTGCACGGCGCCGGCAGCGAACTCGACGGCGTCCGCCCGTGGCGGCGCGGCGACACGATGCGCCAGGTCGCGTGGAAGAAGGTCGCCAAAGGCGGCGAACTCGTCAGCCGCCAGACGACCGCCGGCGCGGCGCAGCGCGCGCTGCGCTTTTCCTGGACCGACACGCCGGGCCGCGACGTCGAGCACCGCCTGGCGCGGCTGGCCGCATGGGTGCTCGCCGCCGACCACGCCGGCGTCGCGTGGGCGTTGTCGCTGCCGCCGCGCGAGCTGCCGCCTTCGGTCGGCGCGGCGCAGCGCCGCGCCGCGCTCGACCTGCTCGCCGAGCACCGATGAGCGCCGTCGCCGCGACCGCCGCGCGGCTGCCGCGCGAAACCCGCGACACGCTGTTCCAGCTCGCGGTCGTCGCATGGGCGCTGGCGCCGCATGCGCGCCACCTTCCGGCGTGGTGCATCGCGCTCGCCGCGGCGTTGCTCGCGTGGCGCGGCGCGATCGCCTGGCGCGGCGCGGCGCTGCCGCGGCGGCGCATCGTCGTGCCGCTGCTCGTCGTCGCCGGCGCGCTCACCGTCGCCAGCCACGGCACGCTGCTCGGCCGCGACGCGGGCATCACGCTGCTCGTCGTGCTGCTGGCGCTGAAGACGCTCGAATGGCGCGCGCGTCGCGACGCGCTGGTCGTGTTCTTCCTCGGCTTCTTCGTCGTGCTGACGCAGTTCCTGTACTCGCAGTCGCTGCTCGTCGGCGTGTGGCTGCTGGTCGCCGTCGGCGGGCTGCTGACCGCGCTGGCGCTGGCGCACATGCCGGTCGGCCGGCCGCCGCTGGCGCGCGCCGCGGCGCTGGCGCTGCGCAGCGCCGCGCTCGGCGTGCCGGTGATGGCGCTGCTGTTCGTGCTGTTTCCGCGCCTGGGCCCGCTGTGGGGGCTGCCGGACGACGCCGCCGGCCGCACCGGGCTGTCGGGCACGCTGCGGCTGGGCGGCGTGGCGTCGGTCGCCGAGGACGAATCGGTCGCGCTGCGGGTGCGCTTCGCCGGCGCGCCGCCGCCGGCGCAGGCGCTGTACTTCCGCGGCCCGGTGCTGAGCGACTTCGACGGCGTCGAGTGGACGCGCGGGCGATCGGGCTTTCCGCCGCCGCTGCAGCCGGCGCTGAACCTCGAGCTGCGCGGCGCCGCCGTCGACTACACGATGACCGTCGAGCCGAGCCGGCTGGCGCTGC
>CBDUBX010000379.1:0-2586 GCA_965365495.1 uncultured Burkholderiales bacterium | reverse complement strand
GGGGATGCGGATCAGCGTGTGCACCGCGTCCCACAGCGTGTCGACGCCGGGAATCTTGTCGGCGAAGAACTCGGCGCCGAGCATCACGCCGCTGCCGGCCAGCACCACCGGGTGTTCGAGCAATTGCAGCCCCGACGGCAGGTCGACGTAACCGAGCCAGCCGGCCAGGCCGGTCGCGAACACGACGAGGTACAGCCGCAGCCCGCTGGCGAAGCCCATCGCCGCGGCGACGGCGGCGAGTTGCGGCAGGTCGATGTTCATCGTTGCGCCTCTTCTTGCTGCAGCATCGCGACGAGATCGAAGCTCCAGTCGCGCACACCGGCGGCGGTGAGCGCGGCGCTGACCTGGCCGCGGTGGTGCGTCGCGTGGTTGAACACGTGGGCGAGCGTCGCCGCCAGCGGCAGCGTGACGACGTCACCGTCGATCCGCGCGTAGCGCAGCGTGCCGAGCAGCCGGTCTTCGGGCCACGCGTCGATCAGCGCCGACCACGCCGCCGCGGCGGCGCACAGCCGTTCGGCGAGCTGCGCGCGGTCGCGCTCGACCTCGGCGTCGAGCGCGCTGAACGGCGGGTCGGCGGCGCTGGCGGGGTCGACGGCGTCGCCGCCGAAGCGCCGCCACCACAGCAGCCGCTCGCCGACGAGCAGGTGGTTCAACGTGCCGTGGACGCTGCCGAAATAGAGCCCCGCGTCGCGCCGGTACGCGGCGTCGTCGAGTCGGGCCACCGCGCCCAGGCAGCGCGCGGTCGCCCACGCGTGGTAGCGCGCCATCGTCTGCAGGTGCTCGCGCAGCGGCGAGTGGTCGAGCCACTTGCGCATGATCACGCTGCGGTAGTTGCGGCCTTCCCACTGCACCTGGCCGACGTCGACGTAGCCGACGCGGCGGTACAGCCGGCGCAGCACGTCGGCGTCGAGCGCGGTGTCGAGCGTCATGCGGCGGTAGCCGCTGGCGCGCGCCCAGTCCTCGCAGGCGCCGATCAGGCGGCGACCGACGCCGTGGCCCTGGTGCGACGGCGCCACCGCGAACTGGTGGAAGTGCGCGGTGTCGGGCTCGCGCAGCCACGGCACGTCGGCGGTCCACGGCGCGGTGTCGACGTCGTACGGACCGCAGACGGTCACCGTGCCGACGAGCGTCGCGCCGTCGGCGGCGACGAAGCACTGGCCCTGCGCGGCGCGCCGCCGCGTGACCTCGGCCGTCTGCGCCGCGGCGGTGAAGTTCATCCCTTGTTCGGCGAGCGGCGCGTAGGCGCGGTGCAGCAGCTCGGTCAGCGCGTCGAACGAATCGCGCGCGGCGAGCGGACGGACGACGACCGACGAGCCCATCGCCGCCGGCGCTACATGCGGAACACGCCGAACCGCGGCCGCTCGGGGATCGGCGCGTTCAGACTGGCCGACAGGCCGAGCGCGAGCACGCGGCGCGTGTCGGCCGGGTCGATGACGCCGTCGTCCCACAGCCGCGCGCTGGCGTGATACGGGTGCGACTGCGCTTCGAACTGCTCGAGGATCGGCGCCTTGAACGCCGCTTCGTCGGCCGCGAGCCACTGCCCGCCCTTGGCCTCGATCGCGTCGCGCTTGACGGTCGCGAGCACGCTCGCCGCCTGCTCGCCGCCCATCACCGCGATGCGCGCGTTCGGCCACATCCACAGGAAGCGCGGCGCGTACGCGCGGCCGCACATGCCGTAGTTGCCGGCGCCGAAGCTGCCGCCGATGATCACCGTGAACTTCGGCACCGTCGCCGTCGCGACCGCGGTGACCATCTTCGCGCCGTGCTTGGCGATGCCTTCCGACTCGGCCTTGCGGCCGACCATGAAGCCGGTGATGTTCTGCAGGAAAACCAGCGGCACGCGGCGCTGGCAGCACAGTTCGATGAAGTGCGCGGCCTTCGTCGCGCTGTCGGAGAACAGGATGCCGTTGTTGGCGACGACGCCGACCGGCATCCCTTCGACGTGTGCGAACCCGGTGACCAGCGTCGGACCGTAGCGCGCCTTGAACTCGTCGAAGTCGCTGCCGTCGACGATGCGCGCGATCACGTCGCGCACGTCGAACGGCTTGCGCGGGTCGAGCGGGATCACGCCGTGCAGCTCGGCGCCGTCGTGCTGCGGCGGCCGCGGCGGGCGCAGCGCCAGCGGCTGCGGCTTGACGCAGTTGAAGTTCGCCACCGCGGAACGCGCCAGCGCCAGCGCGTGCAGGTCGTTCTCGGCGAGGTGGTCGGCGACGCCCGACAGCCGCGTGTGGACGTCGCCGCCGCCCAAGTCTTCGGCGCTGACGACCTCGCCGGTCGCGGCCTTCACGAGCGGAGGCCCGCCGAGGAAGATCGTGCCCTGCTCGCGGACGATGATCGCCTCGTCGCTCATCGCCGGCACATAGGCGCCGCCGGCGGTGCACGACCCCATCACGACGGCGAGCTGCGGGATGCCCTGCGCGCTCATCTGCGCCTGGTTGTAGAAGATGCGGCCGAAGTGGTCGCGGTCGGGGAAGACCTCGTCCTGGTTCGGCAGGTTGGCGCCGCCGCTGTCGACGAGGTAGATGCACGGTAGCCGGTTGGCCTCGGCGATCTCCTGCGCGCGCAGGTGCTTCTTCACCGTCAGCG
>CBDUBX010000378.1:0-2595 GCA_965365495.1 uncultured Burkholderiales bacterium | reverse complement strand
CGACAGCGGGCCGTCGAACTTGCCGTCGTAGTTCTTCGGCTCCCACGGCTGGCTGCCGGTGACGTCGGCGCCGAAGAACAGCGGCGCATCGTTGACCACGGTCGCCGGCGTGAAGCCCTTTTCGAGCGCAGCCGAGTAGACGAAGGGCTTGAACGCCGACCCCGGCTGGCGCCACGCCTGCGTCACGTGGTTGAACTTGTTCTTGTCGAAGTCGAAGCCGCCGACCAGCGCGCGGATCGCGCCGCTCTTCGGGTCCATCGCGACGAACGCGCCCTCGACTTCGGGCAGCTGGGTCAGCGCCCACGCGCCGTCGGTGCCGCGCACCGCGCGCACGACCGCGCCGCGCCGGATCTCGATCTTCGGCCCGGCTTTCGCCGACAGTCCCGACGTCACCGGCTTCAGCCCGTCGCCGGTGACGGTGACCGAGTCGCCCGACTGCAGCAGCGCGACGACCTTTTTCGGCGTCGCTTCGAGCACCACCGCAGCGCGCAGGTCGCCGTTGTCGGGATGCTCGGCCAGCGCTTCGGCCACGCGCGCGTCGATCAGCGCCGGGTCGGCCGGCAGGTCGACGTAGGCCTCGGGGCCGCGGTAGTACTGGCGGAACTCGTAGTTCAGCAGCCCGCGGCGCAGCGCCTTGTACGCGGCGGTCTGGTCGGCGGCATTCAGCGTCAGGTGGACGTTGAGCCCGCGCGTGTAGCTGTCCTCGCCGTACTGCGCGAACACTAGCTGGCGCGCCGTCTCGGCGGCGTACTCGGCCGGCACCGTGTTCACGGTCTGGCGCCGGTAGCGCATCGGCTGCGCCAGGGCTTCCTCGTGCTGCTCCTCGGTGATGAAGCCGGTCTCGTACATCCGGTCGATGATGTAGCGCTGGCGCACCGTCGCCCGTCGCGGGTTGGCGATCGGGTTGTACGCCGACGGCGCCTTGGGCAGCCCGGCGAGCATCGCCGCTTCGGCGACCGTCAGGTCGTCGAGCTTCTTGCCGAAGTAGGTCTCCGCTGCGGCGGCGAAGCCGTTGGCCCGCTGCCCGAGGAAGATCTGGTTCATGTACAGCTCGAGGATCTTGTCCTTGCGCAGCGTGCGTTCGATCTTCAGCGCGAGCAGGATCTCGTAGATCTTGCGTGTGAAGGTCTTCTCGGTCGACAGATAGAAGTTGCGCGCGACCTGCATCGTGATCGTCGATGCGCCCTGGCTGCGCGCGTCGCGCAGGTTCTCGAGCGCGGCGCGGGCCACGCCGATGTAGTCGACCCCGCCGTGCTCGTAGAAGCGCGCGTCCTCGGCGGCGAGCACCGCGTCCTTCATCAGCTGCGGGATCTGCGCGATCGGCACGAACACGCGCCGCTCCTCGCCGAACTCGCCGATCTGCACGCCGTCGGCCGAGAACACGCGCAGCGGCAGCCGCGGGCGGTAGTCGGTCAGGCTGTCGATCCCCGGCAGGTTCGGATAGGCGACGGCCAGCGTCAGCCCGATCGTCAGCACCAGCGCGACGAAAGCCGCCGCCGCCAGCCCGAACGCAATCGCGACGACGCGCCCGACGCGCAGCGCGATGCGTTGCACCGCCGCGGCGCGGTTCGCGGCGCGCGGCGGCGGCTTCGTCGCTTCGGGGTCGTTCGCGGGCATACAGAAACCGTGGCGCGGGCCGAAAAGGATTATAGGAATCGACCCCGGCGCAGCGCCGTGGCAAAGCCGTCGCTGCAATCGACCATCCGGCGGTCCTTGCCGCTTGTTGCAATTCGCCATCGGTCGTCGACCGCAGGCAACGACGTGCCCGCTGGAGCATGGCGTTTTCGGTCGGTCACAAGGGCTTTACTGCTAGCATTGAAGTAACTTCTTAACAGTGCGCGGCGCCAGCTTGTTGCGCACTGCCGCTGCGTCGCCCGGCTGCGCACCGCGGGCTTTTCGCCGAGGAGTCGCCTTTGGGTTTCCTGGACACGTTGCTCGGCCGCAAGCACCCGCCGATGATCGGCCTGGACGTCAGCTCGTCGAGCGTCAAGCTCGTCGAGCTCGGCCAGACCGCGAGCGGCGATCTGGTCCTCGAACGCTTCGCGTCCGAGCCTTTCGAAAAGGGCTGGATCACCGACGGGCAGATCGAGAAGTTCGACGAGGTCGCCGCGGCGGTGCGCCGCGTCGTCGTCAAGAGCGGCAGCAAGACCAAGGCCGTCGTGATGGCGATGCCGCAATCGGCGGTGATCACGAAGAAGATCATGCTGCCGGCCGGCCTGCGCGAAGAGGAGATGGAGATCCAGGTCGAGAGCGAGGCCAACCAGTACATCCCGTTCTCGCTCGACGAGGTGAGCCTCGACTTCTGCGTCATCGGCCCGAGCGTCACGTCGGCCGGCGACGTCGAGGTGCTGATCGCCGCCAGCCGCAAGGAGCGCGTGCAGGACCGCCAGGCGCTGGCCGAGGCCGCCGGGCTCAAGCCGGCGGTGCTCGACATCGAGTCGCACGCGTCGCGGTTGGCGATGGGTCGCATCGTCGGTGCGCTGCCCAACGAGGGCCGCGACGCGCTGGTCGCGCTGTTCGAGATCGGCGCCGACACGACGAGCCTCAAGGTGCTGCGCGACGACGAGATGCTGTACGACCGCGACCAGGCCTTCG
>CBDUBX010000377.1:0-2618 GCA_965365495.1 uncultured Burkholderiales bacterium | reverse complement strand
AGCTGTTCTCGTTGCGCCAGTCGACGATCGCCGCCAGCGACGTGCTCTTGCCCGAACCGGTGGCGCCGACGAAGATCACGAGGCCGCGCTTGGTCATCGCGACGTCCTTCAGCACCGGCGGCAGGTTCAGCCCGTCGATCGTCGGCAGCGTTGCCGGGATCGTGCGGAACACGAGGCCGACCTGCCCTTGCTGCATGAACGCGTTGACGCGGAATCGCCCCACGCCCTGCGGCGAGATCGCGAAATTGCACTCCTTCGTGCGCTCGAAGTCGGCCGCCTGGCGGTCGTTCATCACCGACCGCGCCAGCGCCAGCGTGTGCTGGCCGGTCAGCGGCTGCGGGCTGACCTTCGTGATCCGGCCGTCGACCTTGATCGCCGGCGGGAAGTCGGCGGTGAGGAACAGGTCCGACCCGGTGCGGCTGACCATCAGCCGCAGCAGGTCGTTGACAAATTTCGACGCCTGATCGCGTTCCATGAATTCAGCCCGGGAAGTTCTCGGGGATCTTGGCCTTGGCGCGCGCCTCGGCCGGCGAAACGAGGTTGCGGCGCACCAGGTCGGACAGGTTCTGGTCGAGCGTCTGCATGCCGAGGTTCTGGCCGGTCTGGATGCTCGAGTACATCTGCGCGACCTTGTTCTCGCGGATCAGGTTCTTGATCGCCGACGTCGCGATCATGATTTCGTGGGCGGCGACGCGTCCCGACCCGTCCTTGAGCTTGCACAGCGTCTGCGAGATCACCGCGACCAGCGACTCCGACAGCATCGCGCGCACCATCTCCTTCTCGGCCGCCGGGAACACGTCGACGACGCGGTCGATCGTCTTGGCCGCGCTGCTCGTGTGCAGCGTGCCGAACACGAGGTGGCCGGTCTCGGCAGCGGTCAGCGCCAGACGGATCGTCTCCAGGTCGCGCAATTCACCGACGAGGATCGCGTCGGGGTCCTCGCGCAGCGCCGAGCGCAGCGCGTTGGCGAACGACAGCGTGTGCGGCCCGACCTCGCGCTGGTTGATCAGGCACTTCTTGCTCTCGTGGACGAACTCGATCGGGTCCTCGACCGTGAGCACGTGGCCGTACTCGAGCTCGTTGAGGTGGTTGACCATCGCTGCCAGCGTCGTGCTCTTGCCCGAGCCGGTCGGTCCGGTGACGAGCACCAGGCCGCGCGGTTTGAGCGCCAGTTCGGCGAAGACCTTCGGCGCGCCGAGCTGCTCGAGCGTGAGGATCTTGCTCGGGATCGTGCGGAACACCGCGCCCGAGCCGCGGTTCTGGTTGAACGCGTTGACGCGGAAACGCGCCAGCCCCTGGATCTCGAACGAGAAGTCGCACTCGAGCGTGTCCTCGTAGTGCTTGCGCTGCGCATCGTTCATGATGTCGTAGACCATCGCGTGGACCATCTTGTGGTCCAGCGGCTCGACATTGATGCGCCGCACGTCGCCGTGCACGCGGATCATCGGCGGCAGCCCGGCCGACAGGTGCAGGTCCGACGCCTTGTTCTTGACCGAGAACGCCAGCAGCTGGGTGATGTCCATCGAACGGTTTCGGCACCCCGGCGCGCGGGCTTAAGCTCGGCGCATTATGGGCAGCATCGCCGAGCGGCTGCAACACGTCCATCGGCGCATCGCCGCGGCCTGCGCCGACGCCGGGCGCGACCCGACGACGGTGACGCTGCTGGCGGTCGGCAAGACCTTCGCCGCCGACGCGATCCGCGCCGCGCACGCCGCCGGCCAGCGCGACTTCGGCGAGAACTACGTGCAGGAGGCGCAGGCCAAGATCGACGCGCTGGCCGACCTGCGCCACGAACTGCGCTGGCACCTCGTCGGCCCGCTGCAGGCGAACAAGACGCGCGCCGTCGCCGAGGCTTTCGACTGGGTGCACAGCGTCGACCGGATCCGGGTCGCCGAGCGGCTGGCCGCGCAGCGCCCGCCGTCGCTGCCGCCGCTGCAGGTGTGCGTTCAGGTCAACGTCAGCGGCGAGGACACCAAGCACGGCGTCGCGCCGGGCGACGCGCCGGCGCTGGCACGGGCGGTCGCGGCGCTGCCGCGCGAGCGGATCGTGCTGCGCGGCCTGATGAGCGTGCCCGAGCCGATCGACGGCGCCGCCGCGCAGCGCGCGCCGCACCGCATGCTGCGCGAGCTGCTAGCGGCGATCGCGTCGGCCGGGCCGCCGCTCGACACGCTCGACACGCTGTCGGCCGGCATGAGCGCCGACCTCGAAGCGGCAATCGCCGAAGGCGCGACGATCGTTCGCATCGGCAGCGCGATCTTCGGCGCGCGCGGGGTGGCGGCGTGAGCGCGCGGCCGCCGCGAGGCGCGCTGCCGCGGCTGCCGCCACGGCAGCGACCGTGCCGCGCGGCCCGCCTCAGAAGCCGCGAGGGGCGCCGATGACCCCGCCGTTGCGCGACCGCTTGCCCTTTCCGTACCGCGCCGAATTCGATGCCGTCGCCGAAGCTCTGGCGGCGCTCGACGACCGGCTCGACTGGGGCGCGGTGCAGGCCGCGGCGCTGCCGTGGGTGCAGGCCGCGCGCAGCCGGCCGGCGCCGTTCTGGGCGCTCGAATCGCTGCTGCGCGAGTACCCGATCTCGAGCGCCGAAGGGCTGGCGTTGATGCGCCTGGCCGAAGCGCTGC